>DATJCF010000110.1:0-3170 GCA_035514935.1 Rhodanobacter sp.
ATCCGCCCCGGCAGCGCCTGCATGGCGGTGGCGGCGATCATGGCGATCAGCTTCGGCGTGGCGACCAGCCTGGCGTAGTTTCGCCCCTCACCGCTGCCGCCGATTCGCCTCACGCACTGCGTCGACAAACCCGCCAAACGGGATGTCGGTGATGCCGACCAGGCCCATGTGGCTGTTCTCGCCATCGAGCAGGCGACCGGTCACCGGCTGATCCAGGTACTGGAACCAGTGCGCGCCCACGATCTGCGGATCATCGGCGGCGGCCGCCAGGAAGCGCGCGTAGGCCGGGCCGCGCTGCGCCTCGTTCGCCACCGCCACCACGCCGTGACCGAACGGGCCGCGATCGTCCGAACCGAAATGGAATTCGCTGATCAGCACCGGCTTGTCCAGCGCGCGCATCGCGGCGGCATCGAAGCCGTGCTGCGGCAGGTCGGCGTAGACATTGAAGCTGACCACGTCGCAATAACGGGCGCAGGCCGCCACCGCCTCCGGCGTGCTCACCGCGAAGCGGCCGCCCAGGAACAGGTGGTGCGGATCGTGTCGGTGGATGGCCTCCGCCACGGTGCGGAAATAGGCGTCCGCGTACTGCCGCAACCACGCGCGATAGTCGTCGGCGATGGCCGGGTGCGCCGCATCGGGCAGCGGCGCGGCAAAGCCGGTGGCGTCGAGCGCGCTCCATGAGGTCAGTGCGATGCCCCAGGCATTGGCCAGCGTTTCGGGCGCCACGTATTTCTTGCGCAGCGTGGCGATGAACGCGTGCTTGGCCGGGCTGGCGACATCGCCCGCCAGCGTGCCTTGCGCCAGTCCCCATCGCCCCTGCGCACCCACGCCGGCCCAGGCCAGCTCGTTGTCGGCGAAATAGCCCAGCAGCCACGGGTCGTCGCGCACGCCGGTGCTGGCCTTGATCACGGCGGTATCGGTCGCCTGCACAAACCGTGGATCGAACGGATCGGGCATGCGACCCCAGTAATCCAGCCCGCTGGCCACATTGGCGTAAGCGCCGGCGACATTGATCGAGCGCGTGTACGGCAGCCGATGCGCTTTTCCCAGTGCCGGGTCACTCCAGTCGCCCAGGGTGTTGAAGCCCCAGGCCTGCAATCGATCCAGCGTGCGCGTACGCCATGCGGCCAGCCAGCCTGTGCCATCGACGCGGTACAGGTTGGCCGCGTAGAAATCGAACCAGCGCCCGTGGTTGTAGCCGATGCCCTGGCTGGCGCCCTGCTCCGCGCTGCGGTTGTCGCCCGTGCCGTAGAACGCGGCCCATTCGCCATCTTGCGGCGGCAATCCGGTGAACATGAACTCGCGGCCTTCGACATAGCTGCGCCCGCCATCGGCGGCCACCGCGTTGACGCCAAGCGAGAAGAACGCATGGCCTGCGGGCGTCGCCAGATGCCAGCGTCCATTCGTCTTTTGCGTATGGAACCAACCGGTCCTTGTCAGGTTTTGGACGTCCAGACGTCCACCGTATTCATCCTGACCGACGCGCATTTTTTCCTTGTCGAGTGCAACGCGTTCACCGGCATGCGCGGCACGCAAGGCGGCATCGGACGTGATCTTCTCCGGCCACTGGCCGCGCGTGGCCTGGCCGTAGCGATCGACGATGCCGGTATAGGCCACGCGCTGGAGCGCCTGCCCGGAAGCCACCTCGACGCGCCCGAACAGCAGCGTCTGCTGCGCCTGCGGTGCCGGTATCCCGAAGCGCAGCGTATGCACCGTGCGCGGTTCGAGCCGGCCTTCCACCGTGGTGGCAAGCAGGATGCGCCTGCCGTCGTCGTCGAACGGCATCGGTGGCGCGACCTGCATCCCCATCTGACGTGGGCTCGTCGCACGCAGCGGGATCACCAGCGTCTGCGGCGGCCCGGCCGGCAAGCCCACCTGCGCGTGCAGGTGCTGGTCGGGATTCGCACCGCCGATGTCGATGATCAGCGTGACTGCCCACGGCATCGCGTTCTGCACCTGCACCAGCAGTTCGTCGCCGGCAGCCGATGCGTTCGCCGCCGTCACCGTCAGTGCCGGCGAGGCGGCCGCCTCGAAGGTGAAGCGCTGCAGGGTGAAACCATCGATCACCTGCGGTGCGCCGTCGCGGTGCACACGCTCCAGCGTGACGGGTGCCGTTGCTGCGGGCGCGGCCAGGTCGATCGGCGTCACCGACGCCTGTGCGTGGCAGCCGCACAGCAGGCCCAGGCAACCGGCGAGGACGATCCGCTTCATGTTTCCGCCGTCTCGATCGAAACGTCGAGTATGGCGCGCGAAGGTGAAGCGCAGCCATCGCGGCGCGCACACCACACGACACTCACTCCCAGAAATTGAGGAAGCCGGTGATGATCAGCGCGTTGATGAAATCGATGAAGAACGCGCCCACCAGCGGCGCCACCAGAAACGCCCGCGGCGCCACGCCGTAGCGCTCCACCAACCGGCGCATCACCGCCATCGCGTTCGCCGTGGTGCCCAGCATGAAACCGATGAAGCCGCCGCCCATCACCGCCGCGTCGTAATCGCGGCCCATCAGGCGGAACACCGGGATGCAGAACAACACCACCAGCACGATCTGCAACGCAAGGTTGACGACCAGCGGCAGCGCCAATCCCGACAGTTCCCACAACCGCAGGTTCATCAGCGCCACCGCCAGGAACAGCGCCAGCGCCACGTTGCCGATCACGTCGGTGCTGCGCACGGACAGGCCGATCCAGCCGGTGTAGTCGTCGATATTGCGGATCAGCGCGCCCACCAGCATCGCGCCGATGTACGCCGGCAGGATCAAACCGATCGCCTCGAAACCGCGCCCGACCCAGGAACCTGCCCACATCGCGACCAGGATGACCACGATGCTCTTGAGTGCGGCAAACTCGCGCCCGGCGTCGTCCTGCGGCTCCTCGGCCTGCAGCGCCGCTTCGCCACCGGCCACACCAGCGGCAGAGCTGCTGGCATGCAGCTTGTAGCGCCGGATCAGCACCGTGATCACCGGGCCGCCGATCACGCCACCGCAGATGATGCCGGCCATCGCCGAGCTGATCGCAATCGACTCCGCACCCGCCACACCGGCCTGTTCGAACAACGGCGCAAACGCCAGCCCGGTCGCCGGGCCGCCGGTCAGCGTGGTGGAGCCGGCCAGCACGCCGAACAGCGGATGCAGGCCGAACGCCGTCGCGACGCTGATGCCCAGCAGGTTC
>DATJCF010000111.1:0-7043 GCA_035514935.1 Rhodanobacter sp.
GCGCAACGAGAACGTGGTGGCGGCGCTCAACGACACCCGCCTGGTACTGATCGACCGCATCGGCAGCCGCCGCGCGCGCGGCACCACGGCGGTGTTGCTGCAGCGCTATTTCATGGCGCAGGACATCCACGAGCGGATCAATTCCTCGCATTATCCCTATGACGCGCTGGCCAAGGCGTTCTTCCACAGCGACGTGCTGTTTCGCTGCGAGCACCTGCTGCGGTTGCAGGCCAGCCGCTGCCGCCAGCTCGCCGACGCGTTGCGCCGGCGCGGCAGGATCGGGCGCGACGACGACGTGGAGGCCGCGTTTGCCGATGTGCGCACGTCGCTCGAATCCCTGAATGAGGCGTCGCACGAACCGGCGCTGCTGCGCGCCGTCGATGGGCTGGCCAGCAACTTGGCCGCCATCCACGACCTGCTCGACGGCAGGGTGTTGCTGGACCGGCACATGGAATCGACGCTGCAGGACCCGGCGCCGCAATCCCTCGCCGATGCCTGGGCGCGTATCCGCACCCAGTTCAGCCCCCGCGCGCCGCGGTTTCGCCACGCCATACGACTGGCCACCGCCTTGCTGGTAGGCGACGTGGTGATGCGGCTGGTGCATCCGCAACACGGCTACTGGATCATGATGACCACGCTGTTCGTGTGTCAGCCGAGCTACCACGCCACCTGGCGCGTGCTGCTGCAACGCATGGGCGGCACCATCGCGGGATTGGTGATCGGCTGGGCGGCGCTGCACTCGATCACGCCGTTGTGGCAGTTGCCGCTGATCGCGTTGACCGGCGTGGCGTTTTTCGCGGCCCGCCATCGGCGCTACGGCGTGGCCACGGCGATGATCACCCTGTTCGTGGTGATGCTGGTGAACCAGGTGGGCGACGGCTACGCGGTGATGCTGCCACGGCTGTTCGATACGCTGGCCGGCGCCGCGATTGCCGCGCTGGCGATCCATTTCATCCTGCCGGACTGGCAGGCGCGGCAACCGGGCCAGTTGCTGGCCGATACGCTGCGCAGCGACGCCCGCTATCTGGCCAGGATCCTGCCGCAATACCGCAGCGGCAAGCACGACGACCTCGATTACCGTATCGCCCGTCGCGACGCCCACAACGCCATCACCGCGCTGAGCGGCCTGCTCGGCCAGATGCTGCGCGAGCCCGGCGGCAAACACCGCCACGATGATGTGCTGTTGCGATTCCTGACCGCCGCCCAGGTATTGCTGGGCCACCTGTCCACCCTGGGCAGCCATCGGCAGGTGCTGTCCGCCGAGGCCGTCGACGCGGTCATCGAGCAGGGTGACCAGGCCGTAGCGGCCTTGCAGCGCGTGGCCGATGCGGTACTGGCATCCGAAAAAACCGCCATCCACCCGGCTGGCCTCTCGGCAGACGGCGCCGAACCTTCCCTCCCGAACGACGACGTGGCGACCCTGGTGCTGAACCAGCTGGCGCTGGTGCGCGGCCAATGCCGCAAGCTGGCCGAGCTGACCGCCGAATGGCAGCCGCACTGAGCGGCAAGTGCGTGATTCCCCCTCACCTGCCGGCCCGCCGATGGACACCGGAATACCCACGCATTGTGGCCACGCCAGGGCCGCTATCCGGTGTCGAAAGGTGGCTGACGGCCGCCATGGTTCTGGTACACTCCATCACGCGTTTTTGACGCGTAAACCCTTGCCTGAAAAGGGCAAGGGCCACGGGGGACCCGCATCGCGGGGGGATCGGCCAGGCCGCTCCGCCAACATCGGAACCTCATTGGGGACACACACGGGGATGCCAGGTCCCGGTGCGCGAAAGCGCCCGGCCCATCCCCGTCCATGCGTTGCATGGCATCACCGGAACAAGAGCAGGCGGAACAGTTATGAGCACGATGATGATGGAAGCAGGGATCAGCGACGAAGACATTCTGGACAGGCTCAGGGAAGTGCTTCGTGACACGTTCGAGATCGACCCGGCACGGGTCACGCCGTCGGCGCAGTTGTTCACCGAGCTGGAGCTGGACAGCATCGATGCGGTGGATCTGGCGATCCACGTGCAGGAGATGACCGGCATGCGCATCAAACCCGAGGATTTCAAGAGCGTGCGCACCGTGGGCGACGTCATCGCCACCGTGCACACCCTGCTCGCCCGCTGACCGGCGGCGGCTTGCGTCGGATGTCGGTCCCGCTGATGTCAGTGCCCGCGACTCGCCTTGCGCCGTGCGCGCTGATTCCGATCTACAACCACAAGCGCACGATCGAGCGCACCGTGCAGGCCGTACGGGCGCACGGCCTGCCGGTGATCGTGGTCGACGACGGCAGCGATGCCGAGACCCGCGCGGTGCTCGATGCGCTGAACGGGAACGGCGACATCCAGCTTCTGCGCCTGCCGCACAACCAGGGCAAGGGCGCCGCGTTGGTCGCCGGGCTGCTGGCCGCGCGCGACGCCGGCCACACCCATGCACTGCAGATCGACGCCGACGGCCAGCACGACACCGGCGATGTGCCGCGTTTCCTGGCCGAATCCCGCGATCATCCCCACGCGATGGTGTGCGGACGCGCGGTCTATGACGACAGCGTGCCCAAGGCGCGCCTCTACGGCCGCTACCTCACCCACGTCTGCGTGTGGGCGGAAACGCTGTCGCTGGCCATCGACGATTCGATGTGCGGCTACCGGCTGTATCCGCTGGACGAAACCTGCGCGGAAATCGCCCGCGCGCCGCTGCCGGCGCGGATGGATTTCGACACCGAGATCGCCGTGCGGCTGCTGTGGCGCGGTGTGCCGGTGCGCAACCTGCCTACGCGGGTGATCTACCCCGAGGACGGGCTGTCGCATTTCCGCATGCTGCACGACAACGCCCGCATCACCGCGATGCACACGCGATTGCTGCTGGGCATGGTGCCGCGCGCGCCGCGCCTGTTGTGGCGTCGCTTGAAGAGGCAGGCCGCTTGAAGGCGATCATCCCCCACCACCTTGACGAGAAGCCGTTGCGATGAAGCGCGTGGTGATCACCGGCATGGGCGGCATCACCGCGCTCGGCCACGACTGGGCCCCCATCGAGGCGCGTTTGCGCGAGGGCCGCAATGCCGTGCGCGCGATGCCCGAGTGGGATTATTTCGATGCCCTCAACACCCGCCTGGCCTGTCCGGTGGACGACTTCACCCTGCCACCGTGGCCGCGCCGGCTCAGCCGCTCGATGGGACGCGTGGCGCAACTGGCGGTGGCGGCCAGCGAGCACGCGATGCGCGACGCGGGGTTGATCGACGATCCCACGATCAGCGACGGCCGCATGGGCGTGGCCTACGGTTCGTCCGGCGGCAGCGTGGAGCCGGCGCGGGTGGTCGGCCACATGCTCGATACCGGCTCCATGCAGGGCGTCACCGCCACCAGCTATATCCACATGATGGCGCACACCACGGCGGTGAACATTGGCGTGTTCTTCCAACTGAAGGGCCGCGTGATCCCCACCTCCAGTGCCTGCACCTCGGGCAGCCAGGCGATCGGCTACGGCTACGAGGCGATCAAGTTCGGCCGCCAGACGATGATGCTTTGCGGCGGCGCGGAGGAGTTGTCCGGCCCCGGCGCGGCGGTGTTCGATGCGTTGTTCGCCACCAGCACCCGCAATGACCAGCCAGGCCTGACGCCGCGGCCGTTCGACCGCGCCCGCGATGGTCTGGTGGTGGGCGAAGGCGCGACCACGCTGATCCTGGAAGAGTACGAACACGCCAAGGCGCGCGGCGCCACCATCTACGCGGAGATCATCGGCTTCGGCTGCAACTCCGATGGCAACCACATCACCCAGCCCACCCGCGAGACGATGGCCACGGCGATGCAGTGGGCACTGCAGGATGCCGGCGTTTCCGGCGAGGCGATCGGCTATGTCAGTGCCCACGGCACCGCCACCGATCGCGGCGACGTGGCCGAAAGCCACGCCACGGCTTCGGTGCTCGGTTCGCGCGTACCGGTGAGCTCGATGAAAAGCTACGTCGGCCACACGCTGGGCGCCTGCGGCGCGCTGGAATCGTGGTGGGCGATCCGCATGATGCGCGAGGGCTGGTTTGCGCCCACCATCAACCTCACCGACGTCGATCCCGAATGCGCCGAGCTGGATTACATCACCGGCGACGGTCGCACGCTTTCCACCGACTGCGTGATGAACAACAACTTCGCCTTCGGCGGCATCAACACCTCGCTGATCTTCCGGGCCTGCGACTGATGGCGCCCGACCTGCTCGACGCGCGCGGCCTGCCCCGGGTGGTGGTGACGGGGATGGGTGTGGTCAGTTGCCTGGGCAATGGCCGCGAGGCGTTCCGCGACGCGCTGCAAAACGACCGCAGCGGCCTGCGCGCGATGGACAGTTTCGCCCGCCGTGGTTTGAACACGCGGGTCGGCGGCCCGGTCGACGTCAGCGCCCTGCCCGAACCGCCGCGCAAGCTGCGCCGCTTCCTGGCCCAGCCGGCGCTGTATGCCTGGCACGCGATGGGTGAGGCGATCGCGCAGGCAGGACTCGACGCAACTGAATTGGAAAGCGGCGATTGCGGGCTGGTGATCGGTGGCGGCGCCTCGTTGAACGAATACGAAGTGGGCCTGGATGCGTACCGCAGCAAGGGCGTCGGCCGGCTGTCGCCGTTCCTGGTGTCGCGCGGCATGAGCAGCGCTTTGTCCGCCTGCCTTGCGCATGCGTTCGGCATTCGCGGCGTTACCCAGACGGTGGCCTCGGCCTGCACCAGCGCGACGCTGGCGATCGGCCAGGCGATGGAACTGATCCAGTTGGGGCGCCAGCAGATCGTGCTGACAGGCGGCAGCGAGGAATTGTTCGAAGGTACGGCCACCTGGTTCGATGCATTCGGTGCACTGTCCGCCGCCAGCGCCGATCAGCCGCAGCGCGCATCGCGGCCTTACGACCTGCATCGCGATGGTTTCGTGCTGGCCGCCGGCGCCGGTGCGTTGGTGCTGGAATCGCTGGCGCATGCGCGCTCGCGCCGCGCCACCGTGCTGGCCGAGCTGACCGGTTTCGGTGCCGGCACGGATCCGGCCAGCATGGTCGGCCCGGGCGTGGACGGCATGATGCGCGCGCTGCGGCAGGCCTTGCAGCAGGCCGGCACGCTGCCCGATTACATCAATACCCACGCCTGTTCCACACCGCAGGGCGACTTGCAGGAATGGCAGGCGATCGAAGCGGTGTTTGCCGCGCTCGATGCGCCGGTGCCGGCGATGTCCTCAATCAAGGGCCTGAGCGGCCATGCCCCCGGCGCCGCCGGCGCGCTGGATGCCATCGCCAGTGTGCTGATGATGCAGCACGATTTCCTGGCTGCCGGCGCGCCGGTGATCGACGCCGATCCTGAATTTGCAGGGGCGCCACTGGTGCGGCAAACCCATGCGCGGAGCATCGACAGCGCGCTGTCCAACAGCTTCGGTTTCGGTGGCAGCTGCGCCGCGCTGATGTTCCAGCGGCCGGCGGACCAAGCCGCATGATCGCGCTGCGCATCGAACAGTGGCGGGCGTGGGCGCCGGGCGTGGCCACCGCCGAGGAATGGCTGGCCTGGGCGCAATCGCCGCGCGTGCTGACCGACCAGCAGGAGCAGCCCGAATGCCTGTCGCTGCCACCGATGCAGCGCCGCCGCCTGAGCCGGCTGGCGCGGATGACGATGGAAGTCGCCTCGCCCTTGTGCGGCGACGACGAGCAGTTGCCGTTCGTGTTCGCCTCGCGCCACGGCGAAACCACGCGCACGCTCAACCTGCTGGGCGACGTGTCCGCCGGGCAACCGTTGTCGCCCACGCAGTTCGGCCTGTCGGTACACAACGCCATCGCCGGCCAGTGGTCATTGTTGCGCGGGCAGCGCGGCGAATCGGTGGCGATCGCCGGCGAGGCGGATACCTTCGAGCACGCCATGCTGGAAGCGTCGACCCTGCTGGCGGCGGGCGCTTCGTCGGTGCTGGCGGTGATCGCCGAGGAAGTGCCGCCGGATGCGTACAACGGCTGGATTACCGACGTGCCGTTCTCCTACGCTGTGGCGCTGCGGCTGGGCCGCGCAGATGTGGGGACGCCCGGCAACACCTGGCAGCTCGACCTGAATCACCAAGACGGCCACACGCCACCCTGCCCCTGGCCGCATGCGCTGGATTTCCTGCGTGCGATGCAGACCGCCGCCCCTTCGTTGCAGCACGCGTGGAAGAGACGTCGATGGCAGTGGCAGCGCAGCTGATGGAACACCGCCGCGACGCGTGGCTGTGGCGCCTGTTGGCCACGGGTGCCAGCTTTGCCGTATTCGGCATTGGCGGGGTGATCCTGCGGGTACTGATCCTGCCGTTGTTTGCGCTGCTGCCCGGCGGCCCGCTGGCGCGCCGTCGCCGCGCCCGTGCCGCGATCAGTCGTGCGTTCCATCTGCATGTGCAGTTCATGTACCGCACCCGTGTGCTCGACTTCCACATCGACGGCGCCGAGCGGCTGGGCCGGCCGGGACAACTGGTGGTGGCCAACCATCCCTCGCTGATCGACGTGGTGTTCCTGATCTCACAGATGCGCGACACCAATTGCGTGGTGAAGGCCAGCCTGTGGGGCAACCCGTGCATGCATGGCGCGGTGCGCGCGGCGCAGTACATCAGCAACAACGGCAGCCCGGAAATGCTGGAACAAGCGGCCAACGTGCTTCGCGGCGGCGAAACCCTGGTGATGTTTCCCGAGGGCACGCGCACCACGCCGGGGCAACCGCCGGCGTTCCATCGCGGGGCCGCGGCCATCGCGCTGCGCGGCGCGCGCACGATCACGCCGGTGTTCATCACCGTCGCACCGACAACGCTGACCAAGGCCGAACCGTGGTACCACGTCCCCTGGCGGCGGGTGATGGTGCACCTGCGCGTCGGTGACGATATCGACCCGGCCTCGTTCGACAACGCCCCCATGCCGATCGCCTCGCGGCGGTTGAACCAGCACCTGCATCAACTCTTCCTGCAAGGACTCGACGCCTCATGACCACCCAAGACCCCGTGTCCACGCAGGCCGCGCTGGAGCAGGAGATCGCCCAGCTCATCATCGATACGCTGAACCTGGAGCACCTGACGGTCGCCGAGGTGGCG
>DATJCF010000112.1:0-4256 GCA_035514935.1 Rhodanobacter sp.
CTGCAACGCTGGATCGACGAACACCGCCATCTGCTGAAACCGCCGGTGGGCAACAAGTGCATCGTCGATGGCGACTTCATCATCATGATCGTGGCCGGCCCCAACGCGCGCACCGACTACCACTACGACGAAGGCCCGGAGTTCTTCCATCAACTGGAAGGCGAGATGATCCTGAAGGTTCAGGACGATGGCCAACCGCGCGACATACCGATCCGCGCCGGCGAAGTCTTCTACCTGCCGCCGCGCGTGCCGCATTCACCACAGCGGTTGCCCGGATCGATCGGCCTGGTGATCGAGCGGCGGCGCCTGGCCTGCGAAAAGGACGGCCTGCTCTGGTTCTGTGAACGCTGCAACCACACCTTGTTCGAAGAGTACTTCGTGCTCGACAGCATCGAGCACGACTTCCCGCCGGTGTTTGATCGCTTCTACGGTTCGGTCGAGGCGCGCACGTGTACGGCATGCGGGCATCTCAATCCGGCACCGGCGAAATACGCGTAGATATGTTTTTTGTAGGAGCGACTTCAGTCGCGACGCCTTTCCTAAGGCTCATGAAAATCAAGAGCGTCGCGACTGAAGTCGCTCCTACAGTGGCTAACGCGCCAGCCACTTTTTCGCCATGCGGCGCAGCGAAGCCTCGAGGCTGGTATCGGCAGCCACCTCCGTCACCGGCCGCCACGCCAGCGCGCGCGCTTCGCTATTGACCACGAAGCGTTCGTCGGCCCCGGCCCGCACCACGTAGCGCACGTCGTAGTGCCAATGCTCCGGCTCGGCTCCGCGCAGCGGAATGCGGTGGCGGTCGATATCGAAGATGTCGCCTTCGACGCGCAAACCCGGCACGCCGGTTTCCTCCTGCGCCTCACGCAAGGCCACGCCTGCCAGGTCGGGATCGCCATCGGCATGGCCGCCAGGCTGCAGCCAGCGATCGAGCTTGCGGTGATGCATCAGCAACACGCGTTCGCCGTCGCCGCTGACCAGCCACGCCGAGCCGGTGAAGTGCGCCACGGTGTGGCGCCGCTCGAAGACACCGGGGTGGCTGCGCAGGAATTTCTCGAATTGCGCGACGGTTTTCTCCTCCCCCTGCCATAAGTCACGGTAGCGACGCAGCGGCTCGATCAGAAAGTTTTGTGGTGCCTGCATCGTCATCCATCCGGTTCGTGAAAGTGCGCTGCAGCAAGCCTTTGCAGGGCCTGAATCCAGCTTGTACAACCCCCAACGCTCGGCTATGTTGGCCCACTATTCGCATCTCCGCACCACGCGTCGCGCACTGCTGCAGCGCACTAGCGGACGCATTCATGCCAAGGGGCGCTTGATGATCAAAAATCTTTTTGCCACCCATCCCATCAACGCCATGCCCCATGTGGACGCGGGCGAGCCGGTGGAGGGTAGTGCCGAAGGCGAGGTCACCCTCAAACGCGTTCTGACGGCGCGACACCTGGTGATGCTCGGGGTGGGTGCGGTCATCGGGGCGGGCATCTTCGCCATCACCGGCACGGCGGCGGCGCAGTTCGCCGGCCCCGCGCTGATCCTCAGCTTCCTGATCGCCGCGGTGGCCTGTGGCCTGGCCGGCATGTGCTACGCGGAATTCGCCGCGATGCTGCCGGTTTCCGGCAGCGCCTACTCCTATTCCTACGCCACCCTGGGTGAAGTGGTCGCCTGGTTCGTCGGCTGGGCGCTGGTGCTGGAATACCTGTTCGCCGCATCCACCGTGGCGGTGGCATGGTCGGGCTACTTCGGCGAACTGCTGCGCATGCTCAGCACGATGACCGGCCTGAATTTCACCTTGCCGGCGGCGCTGTCCTCGGCCCCACTCACGTTTGCCGAAGGCGGCCACACGCTGGTCACCACCGGCGCACTGATCAATCTGCCGGCCATCATCATCGTCGGCGCGATCAGCTGGCTGTGCTACATGGGCATCACCCAGTCGGCGACGGTCAACGCGATCATCGTGGCGATCAAGGTGTCGGTGATCCTGCTGTTCCTGATCGTGATGTTCAACTACATCAACCCCGATCTGTGGCACCCGTTCATCCCCGCCAACGAGGGCGGCTCCAAGTTCGGCTGGAGCGGCATCTATCGCGGCGCCACGCTGGTGTTCTTCGCCTATATCGGTTTCGACGCGGTCTCCACTGCCGCCGGCGAGGCGAAGAACCCGCAGCGCGACATGCCGATCGGCATCCTCGGCTCGCTGCTGCTGTGCACCGTGCTGTACGTGGCGATGGCCGCGGTGATGACCGGCACCACGCCGTTCCGCATGCTCAACACGCCCGAGCCGGTTGCCACCGCGATCAACTATGTACTCGGCACCGTGGCCGCCGGCAGCCCCTCCAGCTACATCCTGGGCGCGTTGAAGATCCTGGTGGTGTTCGCGGCGCTGGCCGGCTTGAGCTCGGTGATCCTGGTGATGCTGATGGGCCAGCCGCGCATCTTCTATTCGATGTCGCGCGACGGCTTGCTGCCGCAGGCACTGGGCCGCCTGCACACGAAGCACCGCACGCCATACGTGGGCACGATCATGGTGGGCGTGATCGCCAGCGCCCTGGCCGGCCTGTTCCCGGTCGACGTGCTGGGCGATCTGGTATCGATGGGTACCTTGCTGGCGTTCGCCACCGTCTGCATCGGCGTACTGGTGCTGCGCCGCACGCGACCGGAGCTGCCGCGCGCGTTCCGCGTGCCGCTGCCTTGGCTGGTCTGCCCGCTGGGCGCGGTCGCCTGCCTGTTCCTGTTCTGGCAGGCTTTCGAAGTGCGCTGGCCGCTGCTGGTGAGCTGGATCGTGATCGGCTTCCTGATCTACGGCTTCTACGGCTACCGCCACAGCAAGCTGCGCCAGGGCGTGCGCTGAGACGTAGCGGCCGGCACGACGCCGGCCGCTCACACACGACGTGTCGCGCAGGCGGCGCAACAACCATCCGCTCCCGACGACAAGTTGCCATGCTCAAACAGCTGCTCGCCCGCAAGACCGATTTCAGCGATGCCGACGATGCCAACGGCCCCACCCTGCGCCGCACGCTCGGGCCGATCGGATTGACGGCGCTGGGCATCGGCGCGGTGATCGGTGGCGGCATTTTCGTGATCACGGGCCAGGCAGCCGCCGATCACGCGGGGCCCGCGGTGATCCTGTCGTTCCTGCTGGCAGCCATCTGCAGCACGTTCACCGCGCTGTGTTACGCCGAATTCGCCACCCTGATCCCGGTATCCGGCAGCGCCTATTCCTATGCGTACGCCACCCTGGGCGAGTTGGTGGCGTGGTTCATCGGCTGGAACCTGGTGCTGGAATACGGCGTATCCGCCTCGGCGGTGGCGGTGAGCTGGACGGGTTATTTCCTGAGCCTGCTCGACCATATCGGCCACACCTTCAGCATGGACTTGAGCCTGCCGGCGGCGCTGACCAACGCGCCGCTGGCATTCACCGCCGATCACCAACTGATCGCCACCGGTGCATTGTTCAACCTGCCGGCGGTGGTTCTGGTGCTGTTGCTGACCTGGCTCTGCTACGTCGGCATCCGCGAATCGAGCCTCGCCAACGCAGCCATGGTGGTATTGAAGGTCGGCCTGATCGCGCTGGTGATCGTGGTGGGCTGGCGCTATGTCGACCCGTCCAACTGGTACCCCTTCATCCCCGAATCGCAAGGCCACTACAAGTACGGCTGGGGCGGCGTCCTGCGCGGCGCGGCGATGGTGTTTTTCGCCTACATCGGTTTCGAGGCCACGTCGGTGGCGGCGCAGGAATCGCGCAACCCGCAGCGCGACCTGCCGATCGGCATCCTCGCTTCGCTGGCCATCTGCACGGTGCTGTATATCGCCATGGCCGCGGTGATGACCGGGCTCAGTTCCTACACGCTGCTGGGCACCAACGAGCCGGTGGTGACCGCACTGCAGGGGCATCCCGCGCTGGGCTGGCTGCGCTGGCTGGTGGAGGTGGGCGCGATGCTGGGGCTGGCATCGGTGGTGCTGGTGATGATCATCGCCCAACCGCGGATCTTCATGATCATGGGCCGCGACGGCATGCTGCCGAAGGTGTTCACGCGCATCCATCCACGCTATCGCACGCCGCATCTGAACACGCTGATCACCGGCGCCGGCATCGCGTTGCTGGCAGCCATCTTCCCGCTGGACGTATTGGGTGACCTGGTTTCGATGGGCACCCTGATCGCCTTCATGGCGGTCTGCGCCGGGGTGTGGATCCTGCGTCACACGCGGCCGGAATTGCCGCGCACGTTCCGGGTGCCGTGGGCGCCGCTGATCTGTTCCCTGGGCAT
>DATJCF010000113.1:0-2749 GCA_035514935.1 Rhodanobacter sp.
CCCGAGCTGGCGCTGGCGCAGGAGCTCAACCAGCGCATGCAGGCGCGCTTCCGCCAATGGCACGAAACCACCATCCCGCAAAACCCGCCGGTGATCTTCGACCAGCGCCAGCTGCCGTGGTTCGTGGCCCTCAACAAAGGCATGCACGACACCCTGGACGATGCCGGCGTGCGCGAGCGATTGCGCGAAAACGTGCGTTTGCTGCAAGGTTTGGCGGATGCCATCGACGCGCAGGTCGCCGGCGGTGGTGCGGACACGGATGCCTTGCCGTCTGGCCAGCCGCTGCCGGCGTTGTTCATGGCGCCGGCCTGATCTGAAGGAGCGCGCGCACGCTGGTCAGTGAGCCGAATAGGCCTGCCAATCGGCTCACTGACCGGAGCGCCGCGCTTGGGCAGCCCCCGCTGGCTCTGGCAACAGCCCGATTGGCTGCATTTTCGCTGGCGGGCCGAAGCGCTGCCGCCGCTGCCGCGCGATTGCCTGTACGCGCAAGGCCAAGGGGTGCCTTGAACACCTGCCCGGAGGCGGTCGCAGCACCCGGTACCAGATCAGGCAGGTGTGACTGGCGCCCGGTTATTCCAGATCGCCGAGCTGGCTGTCCTTTCCAGGGTGGGCCAACCAGCTGGCGATATCGCTACCCAATACCTGGACTGTGCGCCCAAGCACGGCGCAATTGCCCTTGAAGGCGCCGAATGCACCGCCCATCGAGTTGCGGCGGCCAACAAAGTTGCCCAGCTCCGCACCGTCCTGATACAGCTTGCCCTTCACCGTCGTGTAGGTGTGATGGCCGATGAAGGCGTTGCCGCCGGCCATGGAATCGGTGATCTCCACCACCAGCGTGCGTCCGGGAGCCTTGGCGTCGACCTCTGCCACCTGCGTCACCGCGATTCCCTGTTCCTGCCCGGATTCCTTGATGAAGGTCGACAGTTTCTCGCCGAGCCTGCATTCGCGTTTGACCGCGCCGGCGATCACCGCACCTTCCGCGAAAGGCACCACGGTCGGCACGGCTACGGCAGCACTGGTGTTGCCAGCGGTGCCTTCGGTGGCGTGGGCAACGGGAAAAAAGACGCTGCCCAGAAGGGCCGCCGCAAAAATGACATGACGCATTGAACATCCCCTGTGATGGGCCCCCTGGCCCGTCCAGCGAGTATGTCATATCGAAAAAGTCGTCGATCCAGGCGCGTGTGGCCGGTCGCGATGGCACTCGGCTGCCGCAAAAAAAGTGTCGGAAGCGAACGACGCCGTGTGCGCGAAATTCAGTCGGCCGCGTAAATCACGGCCGCGCGGCCGGCCGCCAGCAGGCGGCCAACATGCTCGACGCGGAACGCATACTGCGCGCCGCTGTCGTCGGCGTAGAGGCATTCGGCATGGACGTCCAGACGGCCATCCAGGCTATCGACATATTCCGCGTGCAACTGCACGTCGCGCAGGCTGACCAGCCGCCCCGGCCGTACCTTCTCCACGCCATCCGCCCGCGCCAGCAGCGCGCCGTGCACGGCCATCGCCTGGGCGCCGTATTCGGCCAGGTGCACGGCATGCAGGCCCGGTTCGCCGCGCAGCGGGTTGTCGGCGCGCGCGTGGCCGGTGCTGATCGCGTGGATGGTTTTTTCGTTCCACACCAGAACGGCATCGAGCAGGCACATCGTGCCCGCGTGCGGAATCAGATGGGCCCAGTCAGTTTTCGGAAGCATGCGGCGCCATCAGGATGGACAGGCAGAAATGGAAGGCGACGCCCAGGCTCACGGTGAGCCCGATCGCCCGCAGCACCGGGATCGTGGCCCACGCCAGCATGCCGAACACCAGCAGCGCGGACAGCACGCATACCAGCGTGGCATGCAGCGTGCGCCGCTGCTCGGCCGGGTCGCCGGTATCGCGTTCGAAGAACAGCGCGTAGTGCAGGCCCAGTCCGCCGGCCAGGATCAGCGCCACCAGGTGGAACAGCGAGATCTCGATGCCGGCCATGCGTTCCACCGCCAGCACCAGGAAGGTGGCCAACGTCATCGGCGCCAGCACGTGCCAGGCGCGGCGCACGCTGCGCAAGGCGAAGCTGATGGTGAGCACCAGCAGCACCGCCGCAGCCAGCAGCGCCTGCAGGATGCGGGTGCGGTAATCGACCACCAGCGATTCGGACGCGGCCTTCAGGTCGAGCAGGCGCACGCTGCCGTGGCTGCCTTCGCCCAGCGCCTGCAGCGCGGCCACATCGTGCACGCCGCTGACCGTGCCCAGGCCCAGCCAGTGGCCGTCGCGCGGCACCAGCATGGCGGCGAGGCGCTGGCCCAGCGGTGTCTGCGCGTAGCGTTCGGGGGTCAGTGGCGGCAGCGTGCGCGCGGTTTGCACGTCATCGAGGAAGGGCTGGAACAGGTCGGCGCGGAACGGCAGGCCGTCGAGTGCTTCGTCGAGGTCGTGTTGCAGCGTGGCCTGGTCGGGCAACTTCTGCTGGCGTTCGCGCTGCAAGGCCACGGCGGGGAGGTAGCGCGAGGGCAGTTCCAGTGTGTCCACCGCATGCTTGGCCACCAGCGCATCGACGCGCGGCTGCAGCCGTTGCGACAGTTCCAGCACGCCTTGCGCGGTCGGCGCCTGCAATACCAGCAGGTAGCGCACGTCGGGTGCACCCAGCGCCTGGCGCAGGCGCGCGTCGTGCTGCAGCATGCTCGGCGGCAGCGGCGTCAGCGCGGCCAGGTTGTTCTGCCAGAACGGGCCGGGCGCCAGCGCCAGCATCGCCACGATCGCGGCGGCCACCAGCAGCGGCAGC
>DATJCF010000114.1:0-5856 GCA_035514935.1 Rhodanobacter sp.
GTCAGATCCGGTCTGGCTGCCGACGTGGCGCAAGCGATCGGCGGGTAGCCATCCTTCACCAGGAACGGGCGCGGCACCGGCTTCTCCCGAAAAGCACATCGGCTCACTCAGACTGGGCGGCGTAATCTCCAATCTCCGCCGCCCGAGGATGAGCCATGTCCAGTCCCCTCATGCCCGCCGCGTTCATTGGCCACGGCAGCCCGATGAATGCGCTGGAGCGCAACCGCTACACGGAAGCATGGCGCGCGTTCGGCGCGTCGGTGCCGAAGCCGCGGGCGATCCTGATGGTATCGGCGCATTGGTATGTCAACGCCACGGCGGTGACGGCGATGGCGCGGCCGAAGACCATCCACGATTTCTACGGCTTTCCGCCGGCGCTGTTCGATGTGGACTACCCGGCGCCCGGGTTGCCGGAGCTGGCCGAGGAAGTGGCCGAGGTGGCGAAGCCCGATTACGTGGGCGCGGATGCGGACAGCTGGGGGCTGGACCACGGCACCTGGTCGGTGCTGGTGCATGCGTTTCCGGATGCCAACGTGCCGGTGGTGCAGTTGTCGATCAACGCCGCCGAGCCCGCGCGCTATCACGTGGAGCTGGGCATACGGCTGGCGTCGCTGCGCCAGCGCGGCGTGTTGTTGATGGGTAGCGGCAACGTGGTGCACAACCTGCGCGCCATGGACGGCCGTTCGCCCGACCTGGGTTTCGATTGGGTGCGGCCGTTCAACGAGGAGGCGATCGACGTGATGACGGATCGCCCCGCGGATGCGGCGCAACTGGTGTCGCATCGCGACTTCAGCCGCGTGGCGCCCACGCCGGAGCATTTCCTGCCGCTGCTGTACATCGCCGGGTTCAGCGCGGCCACCGGGGAAACGCCGAAGGTGATGGTGGATGGTTACGCCTATGGCTCGCTGTCGATGACGTCGTTTGGCGTAGGCGCGCCGTGCCCGCCTGCCGCGGCAGGTTTGCCCGGTGCGTCGCCATTGGGCAGCGAGGCGCCGTCCGACGGCACGAATATCTAGCGGTTCTGTGCGAACGTTCCTGTGGGAAGGGCATGCACATTCCTGCGCCCCGGTTGTCGCGTATGGTCCGCAAGACGCTTGAGCCGCTTGATCATCGACAGGGGATAGACCGATGCATGCTCCTGACACTCATGGGCCCGGATGCTTTCCGGGCCCGGTTTCCGTGCGGGCGGGGACGGCGCGGTTTCGGCCCTTCCATTGGTCACGCCACGTCCTGATGGTTTTCCCGCTGTTGTTGCTGGCCGGCTGCAACCATCGGGTGGCGTCGGAGAAGGACGTCGACGTTTGCGCGCTGATGCTGGAGGCAGCGACTTCAGCGCTGCACGGTGCGCCTGTCGTCGAGCGTGGCTCGGGTACCTGCCAGTTCCATGTCGACGGGGAGGACAACGATGGCGGGCGCATCCAGGTCGGGCTTCTCACGCGTGCCGCGGCGGGCGGCTCGCGCCAGTTCGATCAATCCGTGCGCCTGATCCTGGCCGAAGCCGCGCAGACTTACGGCAACGCGGGGTCGCCTGCATTTGGCGATCTGGCCGAAGTGGCGGTGGGTTTCGGCAGCGAGCCGTCCCAATCCCTCCGACAGGTCGTGGTGGCTGAGCGTGGCGTGATGATGGAGGTGTTCATCGGCGCCGGGACGGAGTTGAGCCGCGACGAGGTGGTTGCCCTGACGCGGGCGCTGTGGACGCAGGTGATCACGTACAAGCGACCGTCGGCCTGAAGGCGCGGGGAACAATCCCGGCGCTTTTTCCACCGATCCGCCGACCTTTCTCGCGGCGCTCGGGTCAGCTGAGGTAATGTCGGCAGTTCGTCGGCCGCCGCACCCCGCGGTCGCGCTACCTCATCCGATCCATGGAGAAACGCCCATGCAATACCGTCGCCTTGGCAAATCCGGCCTGCAGCTTTCCGCGTTGTCGTTTGGCGCGTGGGTGACGTTCGGAAAGCAGGTGGACCGCACGCAGGCGCGCGAGCTGCTGGCGCTGGCGCATGCGCGCGGGGTGAATTTTTTCGACAACGCCGAGATCTACAACCACGGCGTGGCCGAGGAAGTGATGGGCGACGTGCTGGCCGACCTGCGCTTTCCGCGCGACAGCTATTGCGTCTCCAGCAAGGTGTTTTTCGGCTCGGCCACGAACCCGCTGCCGACCCAGCGCGGGCTGTCGCGCAAGCACGTGATCGAAGCCTGCCATCAGGCGATGCAGCGGCTGCGGGTGGATTACCTGGACATGTATTTCTGCCATCGCGCCGATCCGGAAACGCCGATGGAGGAAACCGTGGCGGCGATGGATACGCTGATCCGCCAAGGCAAGGTGTTGTACTGGGGCACCAGCGAATGGTCGGCCGAGGAAATCCACGAGGCGCATCGTGTGGCCCGCGAAAACCACATGTACGCGCCGGTGATGGAGCAGCCCGAATACAACCTGCTGCATCGCCAGCGGGTGGAGGTGGAATACGCGCCGCTGTACGAGGCCTACGGCATGGGCACCACGATCTGGTCGCCGCTGGCGTCCGGCCTGCTCAGTGGCAAGTACAACAACGGCGTGCCGCCGGATTCGCGACTGGCGCAGACGGGTTTCGAATGGCTGCGTGACAGCCTGCTTGGCGAAGGTTTGGACAAGCGCATCGGCAAGGTGCGGGCGCTGAAGACGATCGCCGACGACCTGGGCGTGAGCCAGGTGCAACTGGCGCTGGCCTGGTGCCTGCTGAACCCGCACGTGTCCACCGTGATGCTGGGTGCCAGCCGGCTGGAACAACTGGAGCACAACCTGGGCGCCATGGACGTGCTGCCGCGGCTGGACGCTGCCGTCGCGCAGCGGATCGAGCAGGCGATGGCGGGCTGAACGGGATTTTCGCGAGTTCCGGTGCGGGGCGGTTGACAGGTTAATGAGAATCATTATCATCTTTGAACCATCGCTGCGCTGGAGTTTCCGATGTTGCCTTCGTCCCAGTTGTTGTCGTCCCCCGTCGTTTCCATCGGCGAATCGCGTCGACGCCCCCTGTCGATGACAACCAGCGCGGTGCGCCGCGTCAGCAGCCTCGCGCTGCTCGATGGCGCGCGTGAGCTGGTGATCCAGCACCAGGGCAACGAGTACCACCTGCGCCTGACCCGCAACGACAAGTTGATCCTCACCAAGTAACCCGCGCTGTCCCGCAGTTTCCACGCCTCAGCCAGTGCGCATGCGCCAGCCGGGCCACCGTCGAGGTGATCCATGTTTGGCCGTCCATTTTCCATCTTGCAGTGTCTGGGCTATCACCCTGCACCCACCCACGTCACCCGGCGCTGGCGGCGGATCACGCCGCTGGAGTTGATGCATCGGCTGCCGGCCCTCGGCTGCGTGCTGTATCTGTCGGGCGAGTGCGCCGACACCCGGTCACCGCCTGGCTGGCTGCTGGGTTCGGCTGCTCTGCAGCCGTTGTTGCGCACGCACTGGCTGGCGGAAGTGGGCGAAGTGACCACGGAAGGCCCGCGCGAATGGATCGAATGCGTGGATGTCCGCGGCGCCACCCAGGCCAGGTTGCATTTGTTGCCGGATACCGACTATCTCGCCTGGGATCGGTTGCTGGCGGCAGGTGAGGGCGTGGAGCCTCCAGTTGGCTGGCGTGTTTCACGGCGTTTCCAGCCGGCCAGTGCCCGCTTGTGTTGTTTTGATTGGCGGGCTTTGGCTGGCTTGCGGGTGTTCGACGTGCGGCTCGCGCCGGTGGCTTCCGTGGTGGGGCAGCGGGTGGCGGGGCAGGTTGCGCGCGCCGAGGCGCTGCCGTTGCAGCGGGTGGTTGGGGTTTAGGGGTGGGTGAAGAGCGCCCCCTTCCGCCCTTCGGGCACCTTCCCCCGTGGAACGGGGGAAGGAAGCGATCGAACTCCTCGGAATAGCCAGCTTCCTTCCCCCGCTTGCGGGGGAAGGTGCCCGAAGGGCGGAAGGGGGCGCTCTCCCTGTCCGCCTGTCCGCAGCATTGTCCGCGGACACTCGGCGTGAGCGACGGGATATCACCAACACCTTGATTCCGATGGAATATTAGTAACCGATCCCGCTGGCACATCACTTGCAAACCTCCCCGTGCAACCGCGCTGTCCGCGGTCGGGAAGGGCAAGATGATTCGTGATACCTCCGCGCAAGACCGCATGGTCGAGGTCAAACCCAACCGTCGGCGACGGTTGATTCTGGCGGGCGCCGGCATTGCCGTGCTGGCCCTGCTGGTGTGGCTGGCGCCGGGAATCGGGCGCATGTTTTCCGCCTCCGCATCGGTCAGCAGCTCGCGGCTGTCGTTCGCCACGGTCGAGCGCGGCCTGTTTGTGCGCGACATCGCGGCCGAGGGCAAGGTGGTGGCCGCGGTCAGCCCCACGCTGTACGCCACGTCTGGCGGTGCGGTGACGTTGAAGGTGCACGCGGGCGATACGGTGAAGGAGGGTCAGGTGCTGGCCACCATCGTGAGCCCCGAGCTGACCAACAAGCTGGCGCAGGAACAGAGCAACGCCGACGCGATGGAAGTGGATTACCAGCGTGCCCAGATCGATGCGCGCAAACAGCGCGGCGAACTGCAGAAGGCGTACGACAACGCGAAGATCGACGAGCAGGCCGCCGAGCGCGATCTCGATCGCAACCAGAAGGCATTCGGCAAGGGCGCCGTGCCCGGCATGGACGTGGACCGCGCCAAGGATGCGCTGCACAAGGCGCAGATCACACTGCAGCACGCCAAGGCCGACCTGGGCATGGACAACGCCAGTCTCAATTTCGACATCCAGTCGAAGAAGCTGGCGCATGAACGCCAACTGCTGCTGGTGAAGGACCTGCAGCGCCAGGTCGACGACCTCAACGTGAAATCACCGGTGGACGGCCAGGTCGGTCAGTTGTTCATTGCCGAGCGCGCCACCGTGGCCAAGGACGCGCAACTGCTCAGCGTCATCGACCTCTCCGCGCTGCAGGTCGAAATGCAGGTGCCGGAAAGCTTCGCGCGCGATCTGGGCATCGGCATGGCCGGCGAGATCAGCGGCAATGGCCATACCTGGAAGGGCCTGGTCAGTGCGATTTCGCCCGAGGTGGTCAACGGCCAGGTGGCTGCGCGGCTGCGCTTCGCCGGTGACACGCCCAAGCAGTTGCGTCAGAACCAGCGCCTGTCCGTGCGCGTGCTGCTGGACAAGCGCGACAACGTGCTGACCGTGCAGCGCGGCTCGTTCGTGGATGAATCCGGCGGCAGTTACGCCTACGTCGTGCACGACGACATCGCCACCAAAATTCCGATTCGCGTGGGCGCCTCCAGCATCGACAAGGTGGAGATCCTCGATGGCCTGAAGGAAGGCGACCGCATCGTGATCTCCGGTACCGACAGCTTCAAGGGTGCGACGACGGTCGCGATAAGCAACTGACTGCCGGGATTCGGGATTGGGGATTTGGGATTCGGAAGGGCACAAGCTCGCGAGGTCGCCACTTTTCCGAATCCCGAACCCCCAATCCCGAATCCCCTCTCCATCGAATCCACAAACTCCCAATCACCGCCCACGCACAGAAACCGAGGAACACGCCATGCTGAAAATGACCCACCTGTCCAAGGTCTACCGCACCGAAGTGGTGGAGACCTATGCGCTGCGCGATTTCAACATCGACGTGAAAGAGGGCGAGTTCGTCGCCGTTACCGGTCCGTCCGGTTCGGGCAAGACCACCTTCCTCACCATCGCTGGTCTGCTGGAAACCTTCAGCGGCGGCGAATACCACCTCGACGGCATCGAGGTGAGCAACCTCAACGACAACGCGCGCTCGAAGATCCGCAACGAGAAGATCGGCTTCATCTTCCAGGCGTTCAACCTGATCCCCGACCTCAACGTGTTCGACAACATCGAGGTGCCGCTGCGCTA
>DATJCF010000115.1:0-1504 GCA_035514935.1 Rhodanobacter sp.
GCAGCGCGATACAGGTCGGGCCGATAAACGCGCTCGGCCAGGGTGCGCAGGTCGATGCTGTCGTCGATCAACTGCCAGCGCCGCATCTGGCTGAGAAACCACAAACCCTGCGAGCGCCAGGGGAAGGTCGCCGCACCACGATGGAACACGCAACCGTTCGACGTCTCGGCACCGCCGGGCAGGCTTGCCAGGATGGCGTGCGAACCGAGGTTCAGATAGCGCCGCCGCGACAGCAGCGAGGCGATATAGGCGGTGTTTTCGGCGTCGTCGCAGAAGCGGGATGAACGATGCAGCGCACGCAGCACGCCGGACAATGCTTCGGGATGCCGGTTCGCCCAGCGTGCGCTCACGGCGAACGCCTTCTCCGGTGCGTTGCTCCATATCTGCTGCGAGCCGGCAATCGAATGGCCCACGCTGTTGCGCCGTGCCACCTCGCCCCACGGTGCGCCCGCGCAGAAACCGGAGATCTGCTTTTCGCGCAGCGCTTCCACCGCACGCGACGGTGGCACCACCGCCAACTTCACGTCGCGATCCACCTCGATGCCGACGCTCGCAAGCCAGTAGCGGCACAACAGGTTGTGGGTGGAAAACGCATGCACCACGCCCAGCGTGAGTGGCTGCTGGCGCAGGCAGGCCGCCAGCGCGGGCAATGGGTCGAGATCGTCGCTTTCGCCCAGCGCGCGCACCCGTGTTGCCAGCTCGCGCTCCAGCGTGATGGCCACGCCGCCCACGCTGAGCGTGTAGGGAATCAGCATGGGTTGCGCCACGCCGCGCAGGCCCAATTGCACCGCGAACGCCAGCGGCGGCACGATCACTGCCGCATCCAGCGCGCCGAAGGCCAGCTTGTCGGCGATGTTGGCCCACGAGGGCTCGACCGCCAGCTCCACCTCCACGCCTTCGTCGGCAAAGAAGCCGAACTCATGCGCGGTGACCACCGGCGCGCTGTCGGTGAGGCGCAACATGCCGATGCGCAGCTTCGGCGCCGTGCCGCTGCTCGATGGTGTCGGCGCATTCATGGCTGTCTCCCCTTTCCCCTGTGCGAATCCGCGGGCGTGTCGTGCTGCATCACGAATGACGCGACCACCTCGGCAAGTTTCCGGTTCTGGTTCATCGCCGTCTTCTGCAGCCATCGATACGCTTCCGGTTCAGTCATCCTGCGGCCGTGCATCAGCAGCGCCTTGGCGCGTTCCATCAGATGCCGTTCCTCCAGCCTGGCCTGCGCTTCGGCCAGTTCACCCTCGACCTTGCGCAGGCGGCGGAACAGCGCGATCGCCGAGGCCATGATCGGCTTGATGTCCTGCAGCGGTACGCCGGAGAGGTTGTACGAACACACGCCGGCGTCGATCGCCTCCTCGGCAAACGCCGGATCGTCGCTGCCGGCAAACATCACGATGGGGTGGCCGGACGACACCAGGCGCAAGTCTTCCAGCGCGTCGCGATCGGGCAGCGCCATGTCGACGATGATCAGATCCGGCTTGATGTCCTCGACGGCCGCGATACGCCC
>DATJCF010000116.1:0-5580 GCA_035514935.1 Rhodanobacter sp.
AGCCGGCGCAGGAACACGAAGATCACCGCCACCACCAGGAAGATGGTCAGCAGCAGGGTGAACTGCACGTCGTGCACCGAGGCCTGGATGGTGATGGTGCGGTCGGCGAACACGTCCAGGTGCACGTCGGCCGGCAGCGCGTTGCGCAATTCCGGCAGCACCTGGCGGATCTGCTGCACCGTCTGCACGATGTTGGCGCCGGGCTGGCGGCGGATGTCGAGCAGCACCGCCGGCTGGCCGTTGGCCCAGGCGGCGAGCTGGTCGTTCTCCACGCCATCCACCACCTTGGCCACGTCCGACAGCCGCACCGGCGCGCCGTTCTTGTAGCTGATGATGGTGCTCTTGTACTCGGCCGCCGTGCTGAGCTGGTCGTTGGTGCCGATCGAGTAGCTCTGCGTCTTGCCGTTGAGCGTGCCCTTGGGTGCGTTGACGTTGGCCTGGGTCAGCGCGCTGCGCACGTCCTCCATGGTCAGGCCGAGGTTGGACAACTGCGCCGGGTTCACCTGCACGCGCACGGCCGGGCGCACATTGCCGGCGATCGACACCAGGCCCACGCCCTGCACCTGCGACAGCTTCTGCGCCAGGATCGAGTCGGCCAGGTCGTTGACGTCGCGCAGCGGGCGGCTGTTCGACTGCAGCGACAGGGTGAGGATCGGCGCGTCGGCCGGGTTCACGCGGTTGTACACCGGCGGGTACGGCAGGTTGCCCGGCAGCGTGCCCTTGGCCTGGTTGATCGCCGCCTGCACGTCCTGCGCGGCGATGTCGATGTCCCGGTCCATGTTGAACTGCAGGATGATCGTGGACAGCCCGGCGGAGGAGTCCGAACTCATCATCGCCAGGCCGGAGATCTGGCCCAGGTTGCGTTCCAGCGGGGTGGTCACCAGCGAGGCCATGGTTCTGGCGCTGGCGCCCGGGTACTGCGTGGTCACCACCAGGCTGGGCGCCTCGATTTCCGGCAGCGCGGACACCGGCAACTGCCGATAGCCCAGGATGCCCAGCAGCAGGATCGCCACCATCAGCAGCGAGGTGGCGATCGGGCGGCGGATGAAGAGTGTGGAGAATCCCATGGCTATCCGAAACGTGTAGGAGCGGCGTCAGCCGCGGTCATGCCCAGCCAGCGGCAGATAAATCGCGCGGGCCGCGCCCAGGCGGGGGCGGCCCGTGTCACGCGTCAGTGCCTGCGACGGCCCGCCTTGGTGTCCTTCTTCGCCTTGTCCAGCTCGGCCTGGGTCGGCACCGCCGGCACTTCACCGGGCTTCAGCGCGTTGACCTTGCTGCCGGGCTTCAGCCGGAACTGGCCTTCGGTGACCACGCGGTCGCCGGCCTTCAGGCCGCTGCCGATCATCACGTGGCTGTCGCCCACTTCACCGGCCACCACCACCGCCTGCATCTTGACCGTGCTGTCGCCCTGCACCTCGTAGACGTAGTCGCCATCGGGTCCGCGCTGCACGGCCTGCGCCGGGATCACCAGCGCACCCGTGGCGGTACGCACCTGCAGCCGCACGTTGACGAACTGGCCGGGCCACAGCTCGTTTTTGACATTGGCGAATTCGGACTTCAGGCGGAAGGTGCCGGTGCTGGTGTCGATCTGGTTGTCGATCACCTTCAGCACGCCGCCGCTGGCGATCGGGTGTGCGTCGACGCGGTCCAGTGCGGTCACTTCCAGCGGCGAGCTGTCGTTGGCGGCGGCGCCGCGCACCAGGTCCAGGTTCTGCTCGGGCAGGGTGAACATCACGTAGATCGGATGCAGCTGGGTCAGCGTGACGATCGCCGTGCTGGCGCTCACCACGTTGCCCGGGTCCACGTTGCGGATGCCGGCCAGGCCGTCGATCGGCGACACCACCTTGGTGTACGCCAGCTGCACCTGGGCATCGCGGATGCTGGCCGCATCGGACGCCACCGCGGCCTGGTACTGCGCGGAGGTGTTGCGCAGCGTGTCCAGGTCCTGCTTCGAGATATAGCCCTTGGCGGCCAGGTCCTGGCTGCGTGCCAGGTTGCTCCTGGCGGTGGCCAGCTGCGCCTCGTCCTGGCGCTTCTTGGCCAGTGCCTGGTCAAGTGCGGCCTGGTAGGTGCGCGGGTCGATCTGTGCCAGCACCTGGCCCTTCTTCACCGGCCGGCCTTCCTGGAAATCCAGGCTCAGCAATTGGCCGCCCACTTGCGGGTTCACGGTCACCGTGTTCAGTGCCTGCACCGTGCCCAGCGCGGTGAGGAACACGGGTACGTTCTGCCGCTCCACCGGCACCACCGTCACCGGCACCGGCGCGGCCTCGGGGCCATCGGCCTTGGCGCCGGCGGCGGGCGTACCTGCGGCCTTGCCGGCGGGCTTGTGCAGCAGGCGCACGCCCACGATCGCCAGCACCACTACCGCAATCACGATCAACGTGATCTTCCAAAAACGCGACATGTAGAACTCCTGGGTTTAGCAGTGTGGCTGCCGGGAACACGACCGCGTCGGGCAGGCGTGGGGGATCCGGAATGAAAGCATAGAGGCAGTTCAACGAACCGGGACAATGCCAGTTGACACGGGTGTGTCATGACTGACGACACGGTGCCGCCATTGCCGTGCCATGCCGCCACCCTTGCCGGTCACTGTCGCCAACGCCGCACCCCGCCTGAAACTTGTGGCCCGCTTCGTTTATAATCCGCCGCTGGCATCCGCCTGCCTTCGACGGGGCCAACCGGTTGCCGGGCATCGGGTTGTCTCGCGGCCATGGCGCTACCACGGGCGGCACTGCCGCTGACCATATTATCGGACAGGCCCGAAACCTACCGGGCCCGGCCGGGATTATCTACTGACTGGAGTACACGCGTGAGCGGTTCCATGAGCAAATCCGACCAGACAACCATGCGCCAGTTCGCCATCATGATCGGCGGCCTCGTGGTGGTGGCGGTGATCCTGATCGTCACGGCGTTGTGCATCTACAACAACGAACCGAAGGAAACCGACCCGACCCAGCCGGCGCGCGTTACCGAGCGGATCGCTCCGGCAGGCGCCGTGTACGCGGGCGATACCGGCCGTGCCGCGATGCAGGCCGCCGCCGAAGCCGCCACCAAGGCCGCTGCCTCGCAGGTCGCCTACGGTGGCACCACCGACGGCAAGGAAATCTACGACCACCTGTGCACCAGCTGCCACACCAGTGGCATTGCCGGCGCGCCGAAGCTGGGCGACAAGGCCAAGTGGGCGCCGCGCCTCGCCGAGGGCATCGACACCCTGGTCAAGCACGCGATCGAGGGCTACCACGGCCCCGACGGCAACTTCATGCCGCCCAAGGGTGGCAACCCGGCGCTGACCGACGAGCAGGTCACCAACGCGGTGCACTGGATTGTTGATCAGGCGAAATAACCGATCAGGCGAAGTATTCGCCTGATCCAGCAAGCCGTCGTCAAACGCCGCCCACCGGGCGGCGTTTTCGTTCGCCCGAATGCAGGTCGGGATGGGGAGTCCAAGCCGGCGGGAAAATCAAAAGCACCCCCTCACCTAAAGGACTCCCTTCGGTCGCCCAACCCTCCCTGCTGGCGCACGGGAGGGAGCAGTCCTACTCCAGCCGCTCGACCCACTCCCGCGCAAACGCCTGTACCTGCGGGAAGAACGCCTCGAAGTGCTGCTGCAGCACCGCCTCATGCTCCACCAGCACCGGCAGCGCCGTATCCAGCGGATTGACGCGGCTCAGGCGCTGGCCGATCCCCGCCAGCGCCTGCCCCAGCACAGCGCGGTCGGCGTAGGCGGCCGGCAGGTCGTGTTGTTCCATGTAGGCGGAAAAGCGCTGCAACCCGGGTGGCAGCAGCCCATCGCGCCGGCGCAGCAGCGCGCGCAGGGCGTCCGAGCGCTGCGTCAGCGACTGCCCGCTCCAGTGCGAAAAATCACGCGCCAGGCAGTGGTCGAACCACATGTCCAGCAGGATGCCGGCGTAGCGCCGGTACGGCGGCGGCAACTGCGCCTTGGCCGCCAGCACCTCGGCGTGCGCGTCGGTATAGACGTCGATGGCGCGATGCAGGCGGATGCCCTCGATGACCCGCGGCGCGAACCGTGCCGGGTCCGGCGCGCCATGCACGAAATCGCCCAGCATGCCGCCCAGCTGCAAAGCCTCGTCGTCGCCGGCGAGCAGGGTGTGGGCCAGATGGTTCACCGGCGTGCCTTGCGGCAGCCGATCCTTCCGGCGGTTATGATCGTCCGCATGACTCCCATTGCGCTTCCCGCCGATCCCGTCAGTTTTCCCGAGCAAGCGGCCAGTTTCATGCTGGCCGGACCCGCGGGCAAGCTCGAACTCATCAGCGACATCGCCGACCCCGGCTGCGCCCGCCGTGGCGTGGCGGTGGTCTGCCATCCGCATCCGCTGCAGGGCGGCACCATGCACAACAAGGTGGTGACGATGGTCGAGCGGGCGTTGCGCGAATCGGGACTGGACACGGTGCGCTTCAATTTCCGCGGCACCGGTGCGTCCGAAGGCGCGTACGACGAAGGCAACGGCGAGGGCGACGATCTGGCCGCAGTGGTGACCTGGGTGCGGCGCACGCGTCCGGACGATGCGTTGTGGCTGGCCGGTTTCTCGTTCGGCAGCTACGTCAGCATCCGCAACGCGGTGCGCCTGCGCGCCGACGCGCTGATCAGCATCGCGCCGCCGGTCGGCCGCTGGGCATTCGAGACCATCGCGCCGCCCACCTGCCCCTGGCTGATCGTGCAGGGCGAGGCCGACGAGGTGGTCGAGCCGCAAGCCGTGTTCGATTGGGTGGACGCGTTGAAGCGCAAGCCGGAGCTGGTGCGGATGCCCGAGACCAGCCACTTCTTCCATCGCCGGCTGATGGACCTGCGCGGCGCGATCAAGCACGCGGTGCGTGGCTGGCTGCCGGCCAAGCGGAGCGGCGCCTGACCGTCACCACGGTTTTCCGCGACGCCACCACGCCCTCCGTTTTTTGATCGGCCCCATGCCCGAAACCACGCTTACCCCCTCCGCCCGCTATCTCGACGGCGTCGCCGCGCATCGCTGGGAATCGGACCCGACCCAGCTGGCCCTGCTGCCTGAATTCGATCGCATGCACGCGGCGCTGTGCGCCGAACCCGCCGCCGACACCGGCTTGTTTGGACGGCTGAAATCCCTGCTTGCCAGCGAGCCGGCCGCGGCGGTGCCAGGGCTGTACCTGTGGGGTTCGGTCGGTCGCGGCAAGACCTTCCTGATGGACCTGTTCGTGGCCAGCCTGCCCCACGGCATCGCGCGGCGGCGGCATTTCCACCGCTTCATGGCGGAGGTGCACGATAGCCTGCGCGCGCTGGGCGAGCGGCAAAGCCCGCTGGACGAAGTGGCGGAAGAGCTGGCCGCGCATTGCCGGGTGCTGTGCCTGGACGAGTTCCTGGTCAACGACATCGGCGACGCGATGATCCTGGCCAACCTGCTGGACGCGCTGTTCGCGCGCAACGTCATGCTGGTCACCACCTCCAACACCCCGCCGGCCCAGCTGTATGCCGGCGGCTTGCAGCGCGCGCGCTTTCTGCCCGCCATCGCCTTGCTGGAACAGCGTTGCCACGTGCAGGAGATGCAATCCACGCACGACTGGCGCCTGCGTGCGCTGGCGCAGGCGCCGGTG
>DATJCF010000117.1:0-2285 GCA_035514935.1 Rhodanobacter sp.
TCACGGGACGATCAACAACCAGGCCGCCGAATAGCGCCGCCGCGACCGCCCGCCCTGTCACAACCAAGCCACCTGCGCCTACTGCACCTTGCCCGACCCGGAGGGCCGGCGCGGATCGCTGGCGGCATCGAGCTTGTTGGTCCGATGGTCCCACGTCACCACGTTCATGAAGCCCCACGGCTTGCGGTCGTTCAAGGTGTAACCCATCGCGGTGAGGTCGGCGCTGGTCGCCTTGTCGAACATGCCCGGCTCCACGTCCACCACGTCGGGCAGGAACTGGTGATGGAAACGCTTGTGCGCCACGATCTGCTGCGCGCTTTCGCCGTCGATGAAATGCAGGATGCCTTCCAGCACCTGGGTGATGATGGTGGAACCGCCAGGCGAACCAATCACCGCGCTGCGGTCGGCGCCGATCACCAGGCTCGGCGACATCGACGACAGCATCCGCTTGCCGCCCTTCGGCGCGTTCGCCGCGCTGCCCAGCAGACCGTAGACGTTCGGTTTGTCCGGCACCAGCGCGAAGTCGTCCATCTCGTCGTTCAGCAGCACGCCGGTGCCTTCGGCCACGAAGGTGGAGCCCAGCACGTAGTTCACGGTGGAGGTCACCGCGGCCATGTTGCCGTCCTTGTCGATGATCGAGAAATGCGTGGTGTGCATGCCTGGATCGCGGACGGTTTCGTGCGGCAGCATCGACGATGGCGTGGCCTTGCCCGGCAGGATGCTCTGGCGCAAGCCATCCGCGTAGAACGGCGACAGCAGCATGTCCAGCGGCATCTTCACGAAATCCGGGTCGCCCAGGTAATCGTTGTGGTCGCGGAACGCACGGCGCATCGCTTCCACGATCAGATGCACGCGATGAGCCTGGTCGAGCTTGTCCAGCTCGAAGCCGGACAGGATGTTGAGGATCTCGGCGATCGCCACGCCGCCGGATGACGGCGGCGGCGCCGTGATGATGCGATACCCGCGGTAATCGACGCTGATCGGCTGGCGTTCCTTGGCCTGGTAGCTTTCAAGATCGGCCAACGTCCAGTTGCCACCGGCGGCGCGCACCGCGTCCACCAGTTTCTTCGCCGTCGGGCCCCGGTAGAAGCCGTCGTTGCCATGCGCGGCAATCGCTTCCAGCGTCTTCGCCTGGTCCGGGTCGCCCCACAGCTTTCCTTCCACCGGCGGCTTGCCATCGGGCAGGAATTTGGCCGCTGAAGCGGGCCAGCGCCGCAGGTCCTTCTGCTGCCCGGCAATCGCCTCGCGCAGCCGCGGATCGGGCTTGAAGCCGTCGCGGGCGAGCCGGATCGCAGGCGCCAGCGACTGGGCCAGCGACAGCTTTCCATAACGTTCGGCGATCAGCACCAGACCGGCCGGCTCGCCGGGAATGCCCGCCGAAAGCGGGCCCTTCAAGGCCGCATCACGGTTGGGCGTGCCGTCGGGGTTGAGGTAATCTTTGGGGTCGACGGCCGCTGGCGCCGTCTCGCGCGCGTCGATGAAAACGTCGTGGCCATCCTTCGCCCGATGCAGCACGGCCATGAAGCCGCCGCCGATGCCCGAGCTTTCCGGCTCCACCACCGACAAGGTGGACGCCACCGCCACTGCGGCATCGAACGCGTTGCCGCCCTTGGCCAGGATCTCCAGCCCCGCATCGGTCGCCAGGAAATTCGCGCTGGCGACGGCAGAATGCCCCGGGCGCTGGGCCGGTTGCGCCACCGCAGCGGTTTGCGCCGGCGTCGTTCGGGGTGCACCATCGGCAGCCAACGCCACGCCGCAGGTGAACAGCAGGCTGGCCAGGAAGACGCGTGAGGGCAGCACGGACCAACGCGGCGAAAAAATCATGCGGCAGGCTCCATCGCCATCAGCTGGCGATACTTGAGATCGAGTTCATCATGCGACTCGATGTGCTCAGGGTCGATGACGATGCACTCGACCGGGCAGACCACCATGCACTGCGGTTCGTCGTGATGGCCCACGCACTCGGTGCACAGGGCCGGGTCGATCACGTAGAACTGCTCGCCCAGCGAGATCGCCTTGTTGGGGCAGGCCGGTTCGCAAACATCGCAATTGACGCAGGTGTCGAGAATTTTCAGGGACATGGGAAAGCCGACGGGACGAGGGACGGGCCGCGAAAGCGCGCGCCCGTCCCCGCCCGCCTGATCACATCTGCACGAAACGGAACGTGGCGCCGGTGGGCTTGATCGCCTCTTCCACCCGCTGCTGGTCGACCTGGTCACCGATGAACAGCACGATCACGTCCTTGAACGAGCCAGCCTTGGCGCCGGTGAAGGCGGTCACGACCA
>DATJCF010000118.1:0-8848 GCA_035514935.1 Rhodanobacter sp.
CAGCACACCACCGGCACCGCGGACTTCACCACCCCGGCCGTGGCCAGCGCCAGCTACTGGCATCAGGCCGAACGCTTCGGCCTCGGCATCGACCTGGCCTGGACCAAGCGGAGCGCGTTCCAGGATCTGACCGTCAACTACGGCAACAGCCAGCCGTCGACGACCGAGCACTACAACTGGCGCAACACCTGGTATGCGTCAGTGGGCGGCGACTACAACGTCAACGACAAGCTGACCGTGCGCGCCGGCATTGCCGTCGACAGCACGCCGACCTACCTGGCCACCCGCAGCGCGCGCGTGCCTGACTCCACCCGCAAGCTGGCCACGGTGGGCCTGAGCTACCAGGCCAGCGACAACTTCGAGATCAACGCCTCGTACGCGCACATCTTCGTCAACAACGCGCACGTCGATACCATCGATTCCACCGGCAACCGGCTGGCGGGCAATTTCGAGGACTATGGCAACCTGCTCGGCGTGTCGGCCACGTACAAGTTCTGATTCCCGACTAACCCGAGTCACGACCCAAGCCTCCCCGTGTGAACGGGGAGGCTTTTTGTTTCATGGGTTGCGGTCGCGGTGTGGCGCCATGAGGCAGCCGCCAGACGTCCTTGTGAGCTATCCGTGCATGGCGCGCATCCAATGTGCGCACGTGGACAACTCGGCTATACTGCGCGTCCGCCGCCATGCGCCTTGCGTGGAACGGCCGGCCATCAATGCATGCGTCCGTAGCTCAGCTGGATAGAGTACCGCCCTCCGAAGGCGGTGGTCGTGGGTTCGAATCCCGCCGGGCGCACCACCTTGACTCTTTCCGCTTGCGCGATCGGCCATGCCGTTGCGACTTGATGACCTTGCGTCGTCAGCCGTGTGACCCTGCGCCGCTCACGCCTCGACCTGATAATCCGCCAGCCATTCGGCTACCGCTTGTCCCTTCAGGGGGCGGCTGAACAGATAACCCTGCAGCGCGTCGCAACCCATGTCGATCAGGAGCTGGGCCTGCTCGGCGGTTTCGACGCCTTCGGCGATCACGGTCATGCGCAATTGGTGACCGATCGCCACTACGGTATTTGCGATGGCAACGCTGCTGGCGTCGCGAGGGATATCGCAGACGAAGGATTTGTCGATCTTCAATTTGTCGACGTGGAACTGGCGCAAGTAGGACAGGCTGGAATAGCCGGTGCCGAAATCGTCGAAGGAAAGATGCACGCCCAGGGCGGACAGCTGCTGCATCGAGTGCAGTGCGCGGTCGACGTTTTCCAGCAGGGCGCTTTCGGTCAGCTCCAGCTCCAGCCGGTCGGCGGGCAAGCCGTGGCGGCGCAGCGTCTCGGCCACCTGTTCGGCGAAGTTGCCGCGCTGGATCTGTTGCGCCGACACGTTCACCGCCACGAAGAAATCGCCCAGGCCGGCATCCATCCACGCGCGCGACTGGGCGCAGGCGTGATCGAGCACCCAGCCGCCAAGCTCGGGCATCAGGCCCAGGCCTTCGGCCACCGGAATGAAACGTTCGGGCATCACCAGACCCATCTCGGGGCTGTTCCAGCGCAGCAGCGCCTCGAAGCCGATCACGGCACGGTCGCTGCTGCGGATCTCGGGCTGGTACTCCAGGTGCAGCTCGTCGTGCTGCATGGCGTGGCGCAGGCGGATGCCCAGCATGCGGCGGTCTTCCATGCGGCGCATGTCGTCGGTGGAGTATTCGCAGACCAGGTCGCGGCCCAGCTGTTTCGCGCGCGACATGGAGGCCTCGGCGCGGCGCAGCAGGTCGTTGATGTCGTGCACGCGGCCGGGGTACGTGGCCACGCCCACGCTGATGGTGACGCGCACTTCGCCATCGCCGAGCGTCACCGGCTCGGCCACGGCGCGGCGCAGCTGCTCGGCCAGCACCGTCGCCTCTTCGCGGCCGATGTAGGGCAGGGCGACCACGAACTCGTTGCCGGTGAAGCGGGCCACGCGGCCGCGCGTTCCGACATGGGCGCTCAGGCGCTGCGCCAGCTCCGCGATGACCCGGTCGCCCACTTCGTAGCCCATCGCCTCGTTGACGGCGTGGAAGCGATCGATGTCGCCGAACATCAGGCTGAAGGGTTCGTCCGCCCGCTGCTCGGCGTGTTCCTGCAGCATCGTCTCGATGACCGGAAAGCGGGCCAGGCCGGTGGCCACGTCGTGGGTGGCCGCATAGGCCAGCCGCGCCTCGGTGTCGCGATGCTCGGTGATGTCGCTGAGGATGCCGATGTAATGCGAGGTTTCGCCGCCGGGCTCGCGCACCGGTGCGAAATAAAGCTGGTTCCAGAATGGCGTGCCGTCCTTGCGGTGGTCGCGCAGCACCGTGTTGCAGTCGCGTTGTTCGGCCAGCGCCCGGCGGACCATCGCGCGCTCGCTTTCGCTGCTGTCCTCGAACCCCAGCTGGCGGCAGCTCTGGCCGATCACTTCCTCGGCGTTGTAGCCGGTGATGTGTTCGAACGCGTGGTTGATGAAGGTCACCGGCGCGCCCGGCTCGCGCGCGTCGGCAATCACCACGCCGTTGCCGGTGGACTGGATGGCGCGTTCAAGCAGCCGCAGCTGCGCCTCGACCCGGCGGCGCTCGGTGATGTCCTGCAGGTGCGCCAGCACCGCGTTGACGCGGTGGTAGGTCAGGGGATGAAACAGGCCCTCGACCTGCAACTGCCGGCCATCGCTGTGCTGGATGTCCCAGGGTTGTGCCGTGGCGGAAAACAGCTCGCCGCTCTCCAGGTCCGCCAAGAAGCGGGGGCGCTCCTCCGGGGCCAGCACGGAGTCGATGTTCTGCCCGAACAGGTGCAGGGGCGACCAGCCGTATTGCACGTGCGCGGCGGCGTTCGCGTTGAGGATGGCGCGGGTGTTGCGGTCGAACACCAGCAGCGGCACCGGGCTCTGCTCGAACAGCAGCCGGTGCTGCGCCTCGCTGTCGCGCAGCGCCTCCATGAAATGCATGCGGTCGACGGCGTAGCGGATGCTGCGGTCCAGCCGCTCGGCATCGATCGTTCCCTTCACCAGGTAATCGCTGGCGCCGGCCTCCATCGCGGCCACGTCCACCGCGTGGTTGCCGCGCCCGGTCAGCACGATGAAGGCGCGGGACAGGCCTTCGCGGCTCACCGCTTCGATCAGGTCCAGCCCACTGGACGGCCCCAGCAGGTAGTCCACCAGGTAGACGTCGTGCGCGCCCTTGCGCAACTCCTCCAGGCCCTGTTGCGGCGTGGCGCACCAGTCGAATGCGTAGTGGCTGCCGGGGGCATCGTTGAGCAGGTCGCGGATGAGGACGAAATCGTCCTCGTCGTCATCGACCACGAGAACCCGCAGCGGTGCCGCGTTCATTCGTCGCTCCCCTGTTTCTCGGTCGGGAGCTGCACGATATCGGTCCAGTAGCGTTCCAGCGAGCGCAGCACCGCGATCAGTTCCTCGAAGCGGCTCGGCTTGGTCACGAACGAGTTGGCGCCAAGCTGGTAGCTGGCCAGGATGTCGAGCCGCGCGCGCGAGGTGGTGAGGATGATCACCGGCAGGTGTTTCAGCCCGTCGTGTTCGCGTATCGCATGCAATGCCTCGCGGCCGTCCATGCGCGGCATGTTGAGATCAAGCAGCAGCAGGTCGGGGAGTTCGCCGTCGGGTGCGTCGACCAGCGCATTCAGGCGCGCCATCAGCTCCACGCCGTCCGGTACGAATTCCAGTTCCACCTCGACACCGCTGTCGCGAAACGCGTCGCGCATCAGGACGCGGTCGTCGGCATCGTCCTCGGCCATGAGGATGGACAGCGCGGCACGGACTTGACTCATGAATCCACTCCCAGAAACTTTCCGTCGATAAAGGAGGCATCCTGCGGATCGGCCGGTTCTGGCGTGCTGGCCGACCCGGGCAGCATGACGATGAAGCTGGCCCCCTGTCCAGCCTGCGCCTCGGCGCGTACCGAGCCGCCGTGGCGCTCCACGATACGCCGCACGATGGCCAGGCCGATGCCCGTGCCTTCATAGACGTTGCGCGGGTGCAGGCGCTGGAACGGGGCGAAGATGCGCTCGGCGTAGCTGCTCTCGAAGCCGATGCCGTTGTCGGTCACGCGCAGTTCCCAGCGTGCGGCGCCGGGGGCTTCGGCGCTGTCGAGCCGGGTGGCGGTGACGCTTATGCGGCAGGGGCGGTCGGCGGCGCGGAATTTCAGCGCGTTGGCCAGCAAATTTTGCAGCAGCTGGCGCATCTGGGTCGGGTCGGCCTGGATCACCGGGAGCGTACCCACCTCGATCACCGCCTGCGCCTCGGTGATGCGCGTTTCCAGGTCGTCCATGACGGCGCTCAGGGTGCCCGAAAGGTCGACAGCACTGACCGCCACGTTGCGCGTGGCCACCCGTGAATAGGTCAGCAGGTCGTCGATCAGCGCCTGCATCCGATGGGCCGCGTGGGCCATGCGCTGCAGGTAGTCGCTGGATGACTCGTCCAGCGTGGCGGACAGCCGTGACAGCAGGCGGTCGGAGAACGACTGGATCTTGCGCAGCGGCTCCTGCAGGTCGTGCGAGGCGACATAGGCGAAATCCTGCAGCTCGCGGTTGCGGATGCGCAGGTCGTCCATCGCGCGCGCCAGCGCCACGTCGGCCTGCTGGCGCGCGGTCACGTCGCGCGCGGCGCCGTAGAGCAGGCCGTCGGCGGCGCTGATCGACACCCACTCCAGCCAGCGATAACTGCCGTCGGCGCAGCGCATCCGGGTCAGCAGGCCGTTGATCGATTCCACGCCATCGAGCTGGCGCTGGATCGCCAGCCGCGTGGGTGTCTTGTCCAGCGGATGCAGCAGGTTGAGGAAGGGCGTGGCCAGCATCTCGGCCTCGTCCAGGCCCAGCAGCCGCGCATAGGCCGGGTTGGCCTGCAGGAAGGTGCCACTGCGCGGGTCGGCGATGCAGAACACCTCCTGCGACATCTCGAAGAACTGGTTGCGCTGCTGCAGCACGCGCCGGGCTGCCTTGACCCCGCCGATGTCGCGGAACGCCATCACCGCGCCGGCCAGCTGGTTGCGGATGATCAACGGAGTGGCGAGGTAGGCGACGTCCAGCACGCTGCCATCGGTCAGCTTGAACGCGTCGTCGTCGTCGGAGGCATGGGCCACGCCGCCGAGTATTTTCTGCAGCGTGTCGCGCATGCTGCCGGGAAGCTCGTCGCCGGTCGGCAACCGTTCGGCCGGCAGCTTCAGCGTGCGCGAGGCGGTGCGGTTGAGGAAGGTCGGCTGGCCATCGGCATCGACCGCCACCAGGCCCTCGCCCACGCTTTCGGCGATGGCGTAGATCAGCGCCAACTGGCTGGCTTGCGCCTGCTGCGCGTGGCGCAGTTCGCGGTGGTCCTGCAACACGGCGAAGACGCCGCGCGGTTCGCCCTGCACGATGATCGGGATGTTGACCAGATGCGCCGCGAAGCGCTGGTCGTTCGCGTCCAGCGCGGCCACGTCCAGGCGTGCGGATTCGCCGCCCGTGGCGCTGTCCAGCGCCGCCTGCACGCGCGCGCCGTCGACCGGCGCAAAGCTGTGCACGAAGGCCAGCCGTTGCGGTCGATCCAGCCCGAGCAGGGCATTGGCCGCCGGGTTGCGGCGTACCACCCTGCCATCCAGGTCCAGCGCCAGCACGCCGTCGGGGTGATGCTCGAACAGCGAGCGGAAACGCTGCTCGCTCTCGCTCAGCCGGGTGAATGCGTCGGCGTGCTCGATGGCCACACCGGTCAGTGCCGCCAGCGTGTCGATGCCGCTCATCTCCGCGGCGGTCGGATCGTGCGGCGCGTTGTAGTACACCGCGAACGTGCCCAGCACCGCGCCGTCGCGGGCCAGTACCGGCGTCGACCAGCACGCGCGCAGGTCGTGCGCCAGGGCCAACGCGGCGTAATCGCGCCACAGCGGGTCGCTGGCGATGTCGGTCACCACCACGCGCTCGCCGCGCCACGCCGCGGTACCACAGGAGCCGGCCGCCGGGCCGATCGGCGAACCGTCGATGCCGTGGCGGAAACCGGCCGGCAGCCCGGGCGCGGCACCGTGGTGCAACCGGCCTTCGCGCAACAGCAGGACCGAGCAGGTCGCGTCGTGGTGCGCCGTTTCGTACGCGGCCACGATCGATTCCAGCACCTGCGGCAGTGCATGGCCGCGCGCGATGGCGGTGAGGATCTGTCGCTGGCGCCGCTCCAGATCCTCCGCGCGATGGAGCTCGGTGTGGTCGCGGCCGACCAGGTACATGCAGTGCGATGTCTCCGACCACACGGCGGACCATTGCATGTACAGCACGTGTCCCTGTTGGCTCACGATGCGGTTACGGAAGTTGGGGTTGGGTACACCCTGTTGCACCCGCACCGCCGCCTTGATGGTGCTTTCGTGATCCTCCGGGTGCACCACCTGCGTGAGCGGTTTGCCCAGCAGCGACTCCGGCGCAAAGCCCCAACGTCGCTGCGCCGCGGCGCTGAGTTGCAGGAAACGGCCCTCGCGATCCAGCACGCAGATCACGTCCGGCGCGCTGTCCATCATCAGTCGCGAGGCCTCCAGCGCGCGCTCCAGTTCGCGGCCCTGTTCGCCCAGCCGTGCACTGTCGGCCTCCGCCCGTTGCGTGCGTTCGCGCGCCAGTGCCGACAGCCGCAACGCAACCGCCAGCAGGCCGCCAAGGGCAAAGCCCAGCAGCAACACCAGTTGCGGTATGCGGCCATGCTCGCCGCCCGTGCCGGGGTAAACACTCACGCTCAACCACTGGCCGTACAACTGCAGATCCATGCTGGCGGGAACTTGCGCCGTGCCGTGGTCACCCTGCGCGTACAGCGTCTGGCCATGCTGGGTGATCAGCAGGCCGTGCAACCCGGGCATGGCTTCCAGCAGGCTCGGAAACAGCCGATCGAACTGGAACGCTCCCACGACGTAGCCCTGGGTCGCGTTGTCGGCGCGCACCGGCACCACGATCAACTGGCCCTGCTTGCCGTTGAGCAGCGTCAGTGGCGCGCTGAGCACGGCGCTTTCGCCAGCGTCGACCTGGTCGAAGATGCGCGCGGGCGCAAACAGCTGGCCGTCTGATTGAGTGGTGGATGTGGCTGGCCGAACCAGCGTCTGTCGCATCACGTGGCCGACGTCGGCGTAACCCATCGCGCGCAGGCCCTTCATGTCGCGGAGATAGTTCGTGGCGTCCCGCGCAAAAAGCTGCCCGCGCATGGGGGCGGGCATGCCGGCCAGGCGTGAGGCCAGCCGTTCGAAGGCCTCCATCCGCGAACTCATGCCCTCGTGCAGCAGGTTGGCGACGTTGTCGCGACGGCTTTGCAGCGCATCCCATTCCAGCCGGCTTTGCTGCTGTTCCAGCGACCGCCACAACAGCAGCGACGACGCCACCGTCAGCAGGCAGATGACCGCCGGGAAAACCACGGTGCGGTAGTGGTGTTGCGATGGCGGGCGCGGATTGCTGGCGGATAGCCCGATACCCAGCAGCAACATGCCCAGCGCCACCGGCAGCGACATCGGCGTATGAGGACCCAACGTGCGCATGCCCGGCAGCGCGAAGATGTAGCCGACCAGCGTCAGTACGCCGGCCAGTGAAATCAGCAGGCCGCAGGTCCAGGTGGCGCTCCACCAGGCCGCGTTTCGCCGGGCGAACAGCGCGCACGTCAGTCCGCCGGTGGCCAGCAACAGCGACCACGCCGTGTTGGGCGCCAGCCGGCCGGGGATGGCGTTCTCGGCCTGGATCGCCTGTTGCCGCCACAGCAGTTCACCGACGACGTCGACCCGGTCGAGGTACTCCGCCAGCAATGGCGACACCGCCAGCGGGATGCACAGCAGGCCCAGGCACCACGCCGCCAGCGAGCGCCCGCTGCCCAACAGCCACAGGGCATGTCCCAGCAGCACGAAGGCCAGCGCCGTGTTGAACGCCATCGGCACCAGGAACGTTCCGCCCTGCACCAGCGCGGTGGCCTGCACCACCCAGCCCAGCAAACCCATCCAGCCCATGCCCGACAACGCGGCCGGCGCGATGGCCGTTGGCCGCGCGGGTTCCTCCAGCAACGAAGCGAACAGCCACCCGGTGCAACTGAGCGCCAGCGTCTGCAGCGCGCTGAGCAACAGGCCCGTGGCCGTGTGCGGTTCGCTCCACGCCCGCAGCAGGTAGGCCAGTCCCGCAAACACGGCGGCCATGGCGATGCCGCGTGCCGCTGCACGCACGGCGGCGGAAGTAGTGACGGTGGCGCAGATGGCGGCTGGCACGACCAGCAGCGTGACGTACCAGAGCGGCAGCCTGGCTTCGGGCACATGCCCGGTCCTGATGAGCAGCGCCGCCCATGCCGTGGCACACAGGGCGAGCACCAGCCCGGCACGCCCCTGCCCGCGCGCCGTCGACCAAGCCGACAAGGCCAGCACGGCCAGCAACGCATCCAGCGCCACGCGTTCCATCGAGAAGGGTCCGGCGAGCATCGCACCGCAGGCATCCAGCAGCGCGAGCGCGGGCACCAGCAGTGCGCCGGTCACCGGAAACCGCAAATGCCGTCTGGCGTCAGCCATGTCATCCCCCTGATGACTCCATCATGCCGTCCGCAACGCCGCAAGGCACACCCTGCAAGTGCAACGGCAGCGATGAACCCCGGAAAGCCGCCCTGGAATCCACCTGTCCTTGCCTGCGGCATGCAGTAAAACACGCCCGCGTCGGCACGGGAACATCGGCGTGAAAGACCCCTGCCGGGGGTGTCCATGTCGCCGGGATGCGACATGTAAGCGCTTTTATAGGTGCATCATGACTTGGCGAGCCAACACGCTTGCCCTACATTCCACATTGCCGAGAGGGGTTTTCGCGGCAAACCCACCATCCATCATCGAATACACGGAATTAATCCATGGCCAAGACGACGAACAAGACGAAGGGCGCAGCACCCA
>DATJCF010000119.1:0-1884 GCA_035514935.1 Rhodanobacter sp.
AACAGGATATTGCCGAAGTTGAACAGCCCCAGAAGAACGCCGCCGAGCAGGTTGCGCGCGGTGAAACGGGCGCCGCCGCGGCATCGGCGCCACAGCGCCAGGGCGAAGGCCACCGGCAGCGCCAGCGCGAACATCGCCTGCAACGAGGTGGCCAGCGGTACGCCGGCTTGCGCCACGCGCTTGAACAGGATGTCGATGACACCGAAACCGGCCAGCACCAGCAGCGGATAAAGCCAGCGCGCGGCGTTGGCCGTTGCGGGCGTGGCGGACGGTGGTGCGGTTCGCCACAGCATCGCCACCAGCGCCAGCAGACCCAGCACGATGCCGACCACGGCGGCCGGGCGCAGCGATTCACCGAAGAACACGAAGGCCGCCGGCAACGACAGCAGCAGGGACAGCCGCTGCGCCGCATCGCTGCGCACGATGCCGGCGTGGCGCACCGAGGCGCCCAGGGCCAGGAAGATGGTCGGCAGCAGCAGGCCCAGGCCGATCAGCGCCAGCCATGGCACCGCCACGTTGCGCAGGGCCGCGACGTCCGGCTGCAGCATCAGCGCCACGAGTACGCTGGCGACGGCGTAGTTCCACGCGATTGCCTGGCCCACATCCACGTCGCAGCGGCGGGCGAGCTTGAGCAGCGCCGAGACCAGCACGCTGCATGCGATGGCGAGAAAGACGTCGATCAAGGGAATGTCCCGGCACAGAAAACACCTGTAGGAGCGACTTCAGTCGCGATGCTTTTGTTCTGGCCCCCGATTTCCAAGACCACACAAACAAGAGCGTCGCGACTGAAGTCGCTCCTACAGGTTCCTGCAATACGGCTTACTTCAGCGCAGCCGCCTCGCGTGCGAGTTGCTCGATGCCGGCCCAGTCGCCGCGCGCCATCTTGTCTGCCGGCGTCAGCCAGGAACCGCCCACGCAGACCACATTGCTCAGCTTCAGGAAGTCGATCGCGTTGGCCAGATTGATGCCGCCGGTGGGGCAGAAATGGATCTGCGGCAGCGGGCTGGCCCAGGCGGCGAGCAGCTTGGCGCCGCCCACCGGCACCGCGGGGAACAGCTTCAGGTGTTCATAGCCGCGCTCGAGCAGCGCCATCGCCTCGCTGGCGGTGGCCACGCCGGGCAGCAGCGGCAGTTCGTTGTCGTCGGCCGCATCGAGCAGGCGCGGCGAAGTGCCGGGGGAGACGGCGAAATGCGCGCCGGCAAGGCGGGCGGTTTCCAGCTGGCCACCGCGCAACACCGTGCCCACGCCGACCACGGCGCCCTCGACCTCGGCGACGATGGCGCGAACCGCATCCATCGCGGCCGGCGTGCGCAGGGTGACCTCGATCGTGCGAATGCCGCCGGCCACCAGCGCGCGTGCCATCGGCACCGCGTGGCTGACGTCGTCGATGATCACCACCGGCACCACCGGGGCAAGCTTGAGAATCGTGGCCAGTTTCTGTTGTCGCGTTTCCTGCAATGTCATGGTCAATGGCATCCGTTGTATCGAAGAGGCCGGCGCGGCACGCCGGCGCGGGGTTCAGAGGTCGGCGGCGTGATGACGGTCGTGCGTGCCGAACACGGTAACGCCGGTATCGGCGCCGCCGACGGCATTGCGCATCATCGCGAACAGCTCGCGGCCCATGCCGCTGTGGTGGGCGCTGAGGTCGGCCACGGCCTGCGGCCGGGCGGCCCATTCGGCGGCGTCCACTTTCGCTTCCAGCGTACCAGCGATGGCATCCAGCCGGATCACGTCACCATCGCGCAGCTTGCCCAGCGGGCCGGCGTCGATCGCCTCGGGCGTCACGTGGATCGCCGCCGGGATCTTGCCGGAGGCGCCGGACATGCGTCCGTCGGTGACCAGCGCCACGTGGAAACCGCGCGATTGCAACACGCCCAGCGGCGG
>DATJCF010000120.1:0-4458 GCA_035514935.1 Rhodanobacter sp.
TAAGTCTATGCCTTTCGATTATGTCGTGCGGATCCGGCGGAAAAAATCGCCACCGCACGTCCTGTCCAGCTTCGGACGCTGACCAGGATTTTCATTCGCCGGCGCTACCGTCCCCGGCCATTGGCCGGTCAAGTATATGCAAATACCGCTTGCCCGACCCGATCGGCACAGCCAGCGCCCCCACCACCGCCGTGGGTAGCGGCAGTTCATGCACGCTGCATGGCAGGCACGCGAGCTCCGGTGGTGGAGCCACGCAAGCGCCAGGCAAGGCTTCGAACGTTGCTGGCGGCGGCCCGCTCAAGCCGGTGCCAAAGGCCTTCAGCAAGGCCTCCTTACGCGTCCACAAGCGGAGCATGGCGTGCTCGCGCTCCGCTGGCGGGAGAGCGCATATGTCGATTGCCTCGCGCGGCGTGCAGACCGTGGACACGAGATCGTTCAAGGCACGCAACGGCGGTGAACGCTCGATGTCCACGCCCACTACGGCGGTGCAGCCCACGGCCACCGCCACCCAGCTTCCGCTGTGGCTGAGGCTGGTCGCCCAAGGCGTACCGGGCAATTGCGGCTGGCCGGTAGAGGTGCTGGTAATCCGGACCGCCGCCGCGTCACACCCGAGGCACCAACCCAGCACCGAACGCCACATGGCATGCGCCAGGACATAGGCCACACGGTCATGCGCGAACCGGAAGCGCGCCGCGCGCTGGCACTCGCCGGTATCCAGCAGGTGTTCCGCGGCAACGACCTGGTCGAGCCACGCCGCGGTGTCGAATACCAGCACTGCCACATCGTCCGTGGTGGGCGGGCTGAAACCCACCCGTAAAAAGGCGTGCGCGGCAAGCCGTGGGAACGCCTCGCAGACCCGATCCGCCGCGCTCACGGTGACGGCGGCCTCGCCGGCAGACTCAGGCCTGGACCCCTTCCCGGCTCGTGATGAAGTCCACATACCATGGCATCGCCTCGCCCAATCCCAACTGCAGGGTGTGCGTGGGCGCGTAGCCCAGGCGCGCGTGCGCACGGCCGATATCGGCCAGCGAGTGGCGCACGTCGCCGGCGCGGAAATCACGATAGACGGGCTGCTTGCCGTAGTTGACGCCCTGGCCGGCCAACTGCGTTGCCAGGCTTTCGAAAAGCTCGTTGAGGGTGGCGCGCTGGCCGACGGCAACGTTGAACACCGGCTCGCAATCGGGGTCGGCAACCAGCGCCGCCAGCAGGTTGGCCTGCACCGCGTTGGCGACGTAGCAGAAATCGCGGGTGGTTTCGCCATCGCCGTTGATGAACACGTCGTCGCCGCGGATCATTGCCGCCAGCCACTGCGGAATCACCGCCGCGTAAGCGCCGTCGGGATCCTGGCGGCGGCCAAACACGTTGAAATAGCGCAACCCGATCGCCTTGAAGTCGTAACAGCGGGCAAAGACCTCGGCATAGAGCTCGTTGAACAGCTTGGTGGCGGCATACGGCGACAGCGGGCGGCCGATCCGGTCCTCCACCTTGGGCATCGTTGGCTCGTCACCGTAGGTCGAGCTGGACGCCGCGTACGTGAAGCTGGCCACGCCCGCGTCGCGCGCCGCCACCAGCATGTTGAGGAAACCGGTGACATTGGCCGAATGGGTGTCCACCGGATCTTCGATCGAACGGGGTACCGAACCCAGCGCCGCCTGATGCAGCACGTGGCGCACGCCCGCGCAGGCCGCCTGGCAATCTTCCGGTCGACGGATATCGCCCTTGATGAAGTGGAACCGCGACCAGGCTTCTTCGCCCACCAACTGCCGCACCTCATCCAGATTGCGCTGATGGCCGGTGGCGAAGTTGTCCAGCCCGACCACGCGCTGGCCCAGCCGCAACAGTGTCTCGACCAGGTTCGAACCGATGAACCCCGCCGCGCCGGTGACCAGCCAGGGGGCGGTTTCGGCGCGCACCCGTGCCTGCAGTGTGGCCGGCAGCCCGGCTTCGATCGTGGTCATCACAGTCTCCCATCCACGGCTTCGCGTGGCAGTACGTATTTGACGTCGTAAAGCACCATGTCAGGCTTGCCGAACGCACGGATGCCCGTTTCGCCCAGCGCCACAAACTGCTTGTGGCCTACCGTCACGACGACGGCATCGTAGGTGCCATGCTGCGGCTCGGACACCGGCCGGATACCGTATTCGTGCTCCGCCTCGTCGGCGCTGACCCAGGGGTCGTGCACATCCACGTTGGCGTTGTAGCCGCGCAAGGCATGCACGATGTCGACGACGCGGGTGTTGCGCAGGTCCGGGCAGTTTTCCTTGAACGCCAGCCCCAGCAGCAGGATGCGCGCACCCACCGGGTTGATCCCCTTGCACACCATCAGCCGCATCACCTCGTTGGCGATGTACGGGCCCATGCTGTCGTTGGTGCGGCGACCGGCCAGGATCACGTCGGGGTGATGGCCCACCTCCTGCGCCTTGTGGGTGAGGGAGTACGGATCCACGCTGATGCAGTGCCCGCCGACCAGGCCCGGCCGGAACGGCAGGAAATTCCACTTGGTGCCGGCCGCCTGCAACACTTCCAGCGTGTCGATGCCCAGCTTGTTGAACAGGATCGCCAGATCGTTCACCAGTGCGATATTGAGATCGCGCTGGGTGTTTTCGATCACCTTGGCCGCCTCGGCCACCTTGATGCAGCTGGCCTTGTGCGTGCCGGCGGTGATGATCGAGCCGTACAGGTGATCGACGAAATCGGCCACCTCCGGCGTCGAACCGGACGTCACCTTGAGGATGCTGGTCACCCGGTGCAGCTTGTCGCCTGGATTGATCCGCTCCGGGCTGTAGCCGGCGAAGAAATCCTGATTGAAGACCAGGCCGGAGCCCTTGGCCAGGATCGGCACGCACACCTCCTCGGTGCAGCCCGGATAGACGGTGGATTCGTACACCACGACGTCGCCACGCTTGAGCACCTTGCCCAGCGTTTCGCTGGCCTTGATCAGCGGCGTGAGGTCGGGACGCTTGGCCGAGTCGATCGGCGTGGGCACGGTGACGATATAGACGTTGCAGTCGCGCAGATCGTCCAGCTGCGAGCTGAAGCGCAAATGCGTCGCTGCAGCGAGCTCCTCGGCATCGACTTCCAGCGTGGCGTCGCGGCCGGCGCGCAGCGCGTCCACCCGCGCTGCATTGATATCGAAACCCACCGTCTTGTAGTGCTTGCCAAACTCGACAGCCAGCGGCAAACCAACGTAACCGAGCCCGACAATGGCGATCCTGGCTTCTTCAAGATTCCGCATGCATAACTTCCCGTTCTGATGTCCATCGGAAAAGACGCCACGCCCGCCAGCAGTACCGCGGGCATTGCGGGTCAGCGCGACATGATAGCGCGCTGTCTACTGAGTCTCACTTTCGGACTTTCCCTGTTCACCTGCCCTGAATACGCCGTCGGCAACCGCGACATTGCCTGGCGGCCAGGGCCAATTCGCCGCACCCCAGCGGCGTGATGAAATCGTGGTGGCGGCCCCCGGCGTGGCATAATGGGCCGTCACGGTTGCGCGGCTGCGCAGCACTCGTCAGGCACCGCGGCCATGCCCGCCCTCCCCACGCGAGTTTGTCATCCGGCCCAGGCCGGACGCCACCGTATGGCACTCCTGTTCATCGACCGACGGTAAAGATCATGGTGGCAATGGCGACCGAGCACGTGATTGACGTGCACCACTGGAACGACACGCTTTTCAGTTTCCGCACCACGCGCGACCCGGGCTTCCGCTTCGACAGCGGCCATTTCGTGATGATGGGGCTGGAAGTGGAGGGCCGCCCGCTGCTGCGCGCGTATTCGATCGCCAGCGCCAGCTACGAGGAGCACCTGGAGTTCTTCAGCATCAAGGTGCCGAACGGCCCGCTCACCTCGCGCCTGCAGCACCTGCAGCCGGGCGACCCGGTGATCGTCAGCCGCAAACCCACCGGTACGCTGGTGCTCAACGATCTCAAGCCGGGCAAACATCTTTATCTGCTGGGCACAGGTACCGGCCTGGCGCCCTTCCTCAGCCTGGTCCGCGACCCCGAGACCTATGAGCGCTTCGACCGGATCGTGTTGGCGCACGGCGTGCGCACAGTCAGTGACCTCGCCTATGCCGATTACCTCGAGCGCGAGCTGCCGCAGCATGAATACCTGGGCGAACTCATCCGCGAAAAGCTGATTTATTACCCCACGGTGACCCGCGAAGCCTTCACCAACCGCGGCCGCATTACCGATGCGATCGCCGACGGCGTGATGAGCCGCGTCACCGGCCTGCCCCCGCTCAACCCGGACACCGACCGGGTAATGCTCTGCGGCAGCCCGGCGATGCTGGAGGATCTGGCCACCTTGCTGGATGGTCGCGGCTTCCAGGCCTCACCACGCACGCGCGAGCCGGGTGATTACGTGATCGAGCGCGCGTTCGTGGAGAAATAAGCGACGCATGCGAACGGGTCAGTCGCGCACGCGACCTTTCCCTTCGTTGTCCCAGTAGCCGAAAAG
>DATJCF010000121.1:0-13699 GCA_035514935.1 Rhodanobacter sp.
CTGGCGAAACTGGCCGAGCTGGGTGTGAAAAAAACCATCAAGCTGGCCGTGTCGGTGCCGTCGCATTGCGCGCTGATGCGCGACGCCGCCGATCGCCTGGGTGAGCGCATGGCCTCGATCGCATGGCAGTTGCCGTCGATCCCGGTGATCCAGAACGCCGAGGCGCGCAGCTACAACACGGTCGAGGACATCCGCGGCGCGCTGCAGCGCCAGTTGTATCTGCCCGTGCGCTGGACCGAATGCGTGCAGGCACTGGCTGCCGGTGGCGCCACGCGCATCGCCGAATGCGGCCCCGGCAAGGTGCTGGCCGGCCTTATCCGGCGCATCGACAAGACGCTTGAGGCACGCGCCATCGGCGCACCCGCCGAACTGGACGCCGCACGTACCGAATGGATTTGAACGCGCGCTCGACGCGTCATTCGCCGCACACGATTTCTGTTATCGAACTTTGAGGATTCCACACGATGAGCAAGTCCCTGCAAGGCGAGATCGCCCTGGTTACCGGTGCCAGCCGCGGTATCGGCGCGGCGATTGCCGATGAACTGGCGGCGATGGGTGCCACCGTCATCGGCACCGCCACCAGCGACGCGGGCGCCGCGGCGATCGGCGAACGGCTGGCGGCGCACGGTGGCCACGGTCGCAAGCTGGATGTCACTGACGGTGCTGCCGTCGAAGGCTTGATCGATGCCGTCGGCAAGGAATTCGGCGCGGTGTCGATCCTGGTCAACAACGCCGGCATCACCCGCGACCAGCTGCTGATGCGCATGAAGGACGACGACTGGCAGGCCATCCTCGACACCAACCTCACCTCGGTCTACCGCACCTCCAAGGCGGTGATGCGCGGCATGATGAAGGCGCGCAAGGGCCGCATCATTTCGATCGCCTCGGTCATCGGCCTCACCGGCAATCCGGGCCAGTCGAACTATGCGGCGGCCAAGGCCGGCATCATCGCGTTCTCCAAATCGCTGGCGCGCGAGATCGGCACCCGCGGCATCACCGTCAACGTGGTTGCACCCGGGTTCATCGACACCGACATGACCCGCGCCTTGCCGGAAGCACAGAAGGAATCCCTGCTCGGGCAGATCGCGCTGGGCCGTCTCGGCGAAGCCGATGACATCGCCAAGGCAGTGGGTTTCCTGGCCTCTCCGGCGGCTGCCTACATCACCGGCGAGACGCTGCACGTCAACGGCGGCATGTACATGGCGTGAGGATTCTCACGCTGGTTGTCGCCAGCAGACGGTTTTTAGGCGACAATTACCCCTTCGCGCTGGCCATCGTGGCCTGTGCTGTGGGTTCACCAGCCGGCGATGGCGGCATGACTGCTTAGCCATTACAATGCGCCGGCCTTTTGCTGGCACGGTGCCGGCACAGACAAACAACTACTCCTTGAGAGGTATGGGCAACATGAGCACCATCGAAGAGCGCGTCAAGAAAATCGTCATCGAGCAGCTGGGCGTGAAAGAGGATGAAGTCACGACGAATGCTTCGTTCGTGGACGATCTGGGCGCAGATTCGCTGGACACGGTGGAGCTGGTGATGGCCCTCGAAGAAGAGTTCGAAACCGAGATTCCCGATGAGGAAGCCGAGAAGATCACCACCGTGCAGCAGGCCGTCGATTACATCAAGGCCCACTCCAAGGATTGAATGATCCGGGTTTGATCCCACCGGTGGGCGGCGTTCGATATCCGAGCCTGCCGCCTCCGTGGTGATAGCGAATGCTGCGCCTTCTGGCGCAGTTTTCGTTTCTGCGTTTTGTAACGTCCGATCCCGTATGGTGCGCCACGAGCGCAACCGCGGTGATGGACGCCGTATCCGCGGTATGCACGTGCCTGTGCCGACGATGGGCAGCGCCACGCAACCTTGAAGGAAAACAGCATGAGCAAGCGACGAGTGGTAGTGACCGGCCTGGGCATCATTTCCCCGGTCGGCAACGACATCGCCACCGCCTGGGAGCGTGTCGTCAAGGGCGCCAGCGGTATTGGTCCGGTCACTCATTTCGACGCCACGTCCTACGCCACCCGCATTGCGGGCCAGGTGCGCGACTTCGATCCGGCGCAGTGGATGCCGGCGAAGGACGTGAAGAAGATGGATCCGTTCATCCACTACGGCCTGGCCGCCGGCACGCAGGCGCTGCGCGACTCCGGGCTGGAAGTCACCGAGGCCAACGCGCCGCGTATCGGCGTGGCCGTGGGTGCGGGCATCGGCGGTCTGTACACCATCGAATCGACTGCGCTGGAACTGGAGGCGAAGGGACCGCGTCGGGTGTCGCCGTTCTACGTGCCCAGCTCGATCATCAACATGGTATCGGGCCAGTTGTCGATCATGTTCGGGTTGAAAGGCCCCAATATCGCGTGTGTTACGGCCTGTACCACCGGTACCCACAACATCGGGCTGGCGATGCGCATGATCCAGTACGGCGATGCCGACGTGATGGTGGCCGGCGGCGCGGAGTTCGCCACCACCGGTACCGCGATGGCCGGCTTCTGTTCGGCCAAGGCCATGTCCACCCGCAACGACGAGCCGACCAAGGCGAGCCGTCCGTGGGACCAGGGGCGCGACGGTTTCGTGCTGTCCGACGGTTCGGGTGTGGTGGTGCTGGAGGAATACGAACACGCCAAGGCGCGCGGCGCGAAGATCTACGCCGAGCTGGCCGGTTTCGGCATGAGCGGCGACGCGTTCCACATGACGGCGCCCAGCGAAGGTGGCGAAGGCGCGGCGCGCTGCATGCAGAACGCGCTGAACGACGCGCACATGAATCCGGCCGAGGTGCAGTACATCAACGCGCACGGCACCTCGACGCCGTTGGGCGATCTGGGTGAAGTGCTGGCGGCCAAGGCCGTGTTCGGCGACCACGCGTACAAGCTGGCGATGAGCTCGACCAAGTCCACCACTGGCCATCTGCTGGGCGCGGCCGGTGGCGTGGAGGCGATCTTCTCGATCCTGGCCTTGCGCGATCAGGTGATGCCGCCGACGATCAACCTGGATCAACCCAGCGAAGGCTGCGACCTCGACTTCGTGCCGAACGTGGCGCGCGAGGCGAAACTGGACGTGGTGGTGTCCAACTCGTTCGGTTTCGGTGGCACCAACGGCACGCTGGTCTTCCGCCGCGCCTGAGCGTGACCTGTATCCGCCGCCTGTTGCCCGGCGGGCGCGACCTGCTCGCGCCCGCCGCGGCCTTTCCGCAGCGTTATCCCTGCCTGCTTGAAAGCGTGCTGCATGGCACGCGGCAGGCACGCTACGACATCCTGTTCGCGTTTCCTCGCGAATCCCTGACGTTGCATTCCGACGGTTCGCTGCGCGATGAAGCAGGGCGCGCGCTGGACGGCCATTTCCTCGACGCGCTGGATGCCGCCTGGAAAAACGAACAGCTGTCGGGCACTCCATCGGACGACCTGCCGTTCCACGGTGGCTGGGTGCTGATGCTGGCCTACGAGCTGGCCGCGCAAATCGAGCCCACGTTGCAATTGCAGCGCTCGCCATTGTTGCCGCAGGCGCTGGCAGTGCGTTGCCCCGCCGCGATCATCGTCGACCATCAGCTCGGCTGCACCACGCTGGTGGCGGAAGCAGGCGGCGAGGCGCTGCTCGACACGATGCAGGCCGATCTCGACACGCCGCTGGCGGTCGATGCCGCGCCACTTCCGGCCTCCTGTGAAGAAGATGATCCGCAACGCTTCCTCACCGGCGTGGCGCGCATCCACGACCACCTGCGCGACGGCGACATCTTCCAGGTCAACCTGTCGCGCGAGTGGCGTGCCCGCTACGCGCAGCCGCCCGCCGCCGCGTCGCTGTATGCCGCGTTGCGCCAGGCCAACCCGGCGCCGTTCGCCGGCTTGCTGCAGCAGCCGGGATGGTCGCTGGTCAGTTCGTCGCCCGAGCGGCTGGTGGAGGTGCGCGACGGCCGCGCGCAGACGCGGCCCATCGCCGGCACGCGGCCGCGCACGGACGGCGATGACGACGATGCCCGCATCCGCGAATTGAGCGATCACCCGAAGGAGCGCGCCGAGCACGTCATGCTGGTCGACCTGGAGCGCAACGACCTGGGTCGTGTCTGCGTGCCGGGCACGGTCGAGGTGGACGAGTTGATGGCGGTGGAAAGCTATGCCCACGTCCACCACATCGTGTCCAACGTGCGCGGCCGGCTGCGCGCCGGCGTGACGCCGGGCGAGGTGATTGCAGCGACCTTCCCGGGCGGTACCATCACGGGCTGCCCCAAGGTACGTTGCATGGAAATCATCGCTGCCCTGGAAGATGCGCCGCGGGGCGCCTATACCGGTGCGCTGGGTTATCTCGATCGACATGGCGACCTCGATTTGAACATCCTGATTCGCACGCTGACCTTGAGCGGAACGCAGGCAAGCCTGCGCGCCGGCGCCGGCATCGTGGTCGATTCGGTGGCCGCGCTGGAACTGGAGGAAACGCGCGCCAAGGCGCGCGGCCTGTTGCGCGCGCTGGGCGTGCCCGGCTGATGGCGAGCCGCATGCTGGTCAACGGCGTTGCGTCCGAGGTGGTGTCCGCCGCCGACCGCGGCTTTTCGTACGGCGACGGCCTGTTCGAGAGCATTCGCTTCGTGGGCGAAAGTGCGCCGCTGTGGGATCGGCACATGCAACGGCTGACCGACAGCTGCCGTCGCCTGCAACTGCCGCTGCCCGATACCGCACAGCTTCTGCGCGAGGCACGGCAGGTGCGTGACGCCATGGCGCACGCGGTAGTACGCATCGCCTGGACCCGCGGCGTGGGCGAACGCGGCTATTCGCCGCCGGCGGCCGTCACGCCCACGCGCGTCGTGGCAGCCTTTCCGCCGCCGCTGGTGGATGGCGCTGTGTATGCACGCGGCATGCGCACGCGGCTGTGCACGCTGCGGCTGGCCGAACAACCGCAACTGGCTGGCATGAAACATCTCAACCGGCTGGAACAAGTGCTGGCACGCGCGGAATGGAACGATCCGGCGATCGCCGAGGGCCTGTTGTGCGATGGTGACGACCGGTTGGTTTCGGCAACCATGGCCAACCTGTTCGCGGTGATCGATGGTGAACTGGTGACGCCATCGCTGCAGCGCTGTGGCGTGGCCGGCGTGGCTCGTGCGGAGATCCTGGCGCAAGCGCAGAACGCTACGGAGCGCGACATCCGGTTACCTGACCTGCAGCGCGCCAGCGAGGTGTTCCTCAGCTCCAGCGTACGCGGCGTGGTGCCGGTACAGTCGCTGGATGAGTGGGACTGGGCGCCTGGCCCGGTCGCCCGGCAATGGCAACGTCACTGGCGGCAATTGGGTTTCCCGATGGAGCACGCGGCATGAAACAGCATCGAACCCGCGGTGGTGCGCTGGGACGCGGCCTGATGTGGCTCGCGATGCTGGCGCTCGCCGCGGCCGCCGCCTGGGGCTGGCACGATTTCAACCGTTTCGCCCGCGCGCCACTGCACGTTGCGACCACCGGCGGCAGTATCGACGTTGCCCGCGGCAGCAGCTTCAAGACGATCGTTGCCGATCTGCGCCAGCAAGGCGTCACCCATGCCCACCCGTTGTACTGGCGGGCGCTGGCCGAACAGATGCGGGTAGCCGGAAAGCTGCACGCCGGCGAGTACGCGCTTCGCCCGGGCATTACTCCGCGGACGCTGCTGGCCAACATGGCCGCCGGGCGCGTATTGCAGCGCAACCTGACCATCGTCGATGGCTGGACGTTCCAGGAATTGCGCCAGGCACTGGCGCGCGCCGAGAAGCTCAAACACGACAGCAGCGGCCTCGATGACGCGGCCGTCATGCAGCGTATCGGTGCGGCGGGCGAGAATCCGGAAGGCCGTTTCCTACCCGAAACCTACGCCTACGTCAAAGGCGATAGCGACCTGGACATCCTGCGTCGTGCGCACCAGGCGATGGTCAAAACGCTGGCCAGCCTGTGGGCCGCGCGCGCTCCCGACCTGCCGCTGGCCACGCCCTACGACGCGCTGATTCTCGCCTCGATCGTGGAAAAGGAAACCGGTAAGCCCGACGAGCGGGCGCAGATTGCCGGGGTGTTCGTGCGCCGCCTGCGCAATCACATGCTGCTGCAAACCGATCCCACCGTGATCTACGGCATGGGCGCACGCTATGCCGGCAATATCCGCCGCAGCGACCTCACCACCGATACGCCGTACAACACCTACACCCGCCCCGGATTGCCACCGACGCCGATCGCGCTGCCGGGCAAGGCCGCCTTGCAGGCGACACTGCACCCGGCAGCCGGCGATACGCTTTATTTCGTGGCGCGCGGCGACGGTGGCCACGTGTTTTCCAGCACGCTGGCGGAACACAATCGCAACGTCGATTGCTATCAACGGAAACGCTGCCCATGAACGCGCCATCATCGACAGCACGCGGCCGCTTCATCAGCCTCGAAGGCGGCGAGGGCGCCGGTAAAAGCACCTTGCTGGCGGGCCTGCGCGACTGGATCGGGCAGCAGGGCGTCACGCTGGTGCAGACGCGTGAACCCGGCGGTACCGAACTGGGCGAGGCCGTACGCGCCATCGTGCTCGACCCGCGGCATCACGGCCTGGCCGCCGAAACCGAATTGCTGCAGATGTTCGCCTCGCGGGCACAGTTGGTGCGCGAGCGGATCGAACCGGCGCTGGCCGCCGGCCAGTGGGTGCTGTGCGACCGTTTCGCCGATGCCAGCTATGCCTACCAGGGCGGCGGTCGCGGCCAACCCGTGCAACGCATCGCCGCCCTGGAGCAATGGGCTTGCGCCGGTGTGACGCCGGACATGACCTTGCTGCTGGATCTTCCCGTGGCCACCGGCCGTGCCCGTGCCACGGGGCGCAGTGCGCCCGACCGCATCGAGGGCGAGGCGGATGGCTTCTTCGAACGGGTACGCGCCGCTTACCGTGAGCGCGCCGCGGTCGAGCCGTCGCGGTTCAGGGTCATCGATGCGACCCAATCACCGGCGAAGGTACTCGCCGATGCCATCGACGCCGTGGCTGAATTGACCCGGAGCACCAACGCATGAGCACCCAGCCGTGGCATGCGGAGCACTGGTCACGCCTGCAGGCGCGGCGGGCGCATGGTGCGCTGCCTCACGCCTTGCTGCTGTGTGGCCCGACCGGATTGGGCAAGCGCGCGTTCGCACAACGCTTCGTCCATGGATTGCTGTGCGAACAGTCCGGAGAACGGGCAGGCGACGCATGCGGCCACTGTCGCGCCTGCCTGTTGCTGGCGGCGGGCAGTCACCCGGATCTCGTCAGCTTGACCTACGGCCTGCGCAAGGATGGCGTGCAACGCAGCGAAATCGTGGTGGAGCAAATCCGCGACTTGTCGGCACGGCTGGCGATGAGCAGCCAGTTCGGCGGCTGGCAGGTTGCCGTCATCGACCCGGCGGATGCGATGAACGCGGCCGCGGCCAATGCCTTGCTGAAAACGCTGGAGGAGCCTGCTGCACAGACCATGCTGTTGCTGCTGGCCGACGCGCCCTGGCAATTGCCACAGACCATTCGCAGCCGCTGCCAGCGCATCGAGTTTCATTTGCCGGCGCCCGATCAGGCACTGGCCTGGCTGCAGGACGAAGGCGTCGCCGATGCGGCCACCGCGCTGCAGGCGGCTGGCGGCAACCCGGGGCTGGCGCGTGACTGGACGGCGCAGGGCGCGCTCGATCGCCGCCGCGAAGTACGCAAGGATCTCGCTGCGCTGGCGGCGGGGCGCGGACAGACGGCCGACGTCGTCAAGCGCTGGCTGGACGACGAGCCGGCGCAGCGGCTGTGGTTTGCCGCGCAGGCGTCGGCCGACGAAATGAAATCGCGGGCCGATCGACAAGCCCCACCACTGTCCAGCGCCATGGATGCCGACATGCTGGCGCAGTGGTACGCCGCCGCCAACCGCACCCGCCAGGCTTTGCGCGGCCCGCTGCGCGACGACCTGCTGTTGCTGGAATTGCTGGCGACGTGGCGGTGACGACCCCGCCCGCCGGGCCCGCCGCGGCGGACGCCTTGACGAGCTTTTCGGCGCACACGCGCCTGTTGATCGTGGCGCCGCATCCCGACGACGAAACCATCGCCAACGGTCTGCTGATCCAGCAGGTACGCGCCGCCGGCGGCGAGGTCGGCATCGTGCTGTTGACCGACGGCGACAACAATCCCTGGCCGCAACGCTGGGTGGAGCGGCGGTTGTACATCGGCGCCGGCGAACGTCGGCGCTGGGGCGCGCGGCGCCATGCCGAGCTGCTGCAGGCGATGCAGCGGCTGGGTGTGCCGGCCACGGCACTGCAACAGCTGCACTGGCCCGACCTGGGCGTGACCTCCCGCCTGCTCTCGACGCACCAGGCCGCCGTTGCCGCGTTGACCTCCGCCATCACCATGTTCCGCCCGGACATCGTAGTGGCTCCCGCGTTGGGGGATCGCCATCCCGATCATGGATCGGCGCATGTGCTGGCCCGCCTGGCGCTGGCCCAGGTGCCGTCGGCCCCCGCGTTGCTGACGTACATGGTGCATGGCCCACAGAGCGATACACCCGCGCTTCGCCTTGAAGGGTCGCCCGCGGAGCAAGAGGCAAAGCGGTTTGCGCTGTCGGCGCATCACAGCCAACTGGTGCTCAGCGGGGGCAGGGTGCAGCGTCTTTCCGGACGGGCGGAGCGGTTTTTTGCCGTTCCCCGGCCGCTTGCCGCACCGGATGGCGGTTTGCCCTGGCGGCCGCCTGCGGTGCTGCATCCGTGGTTGCGACTCAGTCTGGTGGACGCCGCCGGTGCCCATACCTGGCGCTGGCGGGAGGCTCCGCTTCAGCGCAGTGATGCGGGCGGGTATCAGCTGTCGTCGCGGCATGCCGGGCCGGTGGCCTCGCCCCGTTTCGCGCGCTTGTCGCTGGCGGTTCCGTCGCCCTGGATATTTGATCATTGGGGCTGGTGTGAAGTGTGACGTAGCCCCGGGTCGAACGCTTTACACGCCGGGATCACCCCGCTAGCTTGTGACGGTACAGGGTGCGCTGGGGCCCCTGATTTGCGACCGCAGCGTTCCGCTCACCGGTGTTCAGGGATGGAAGGGGCGACGGGCAAAGCAGGACTGCCGGTGCTGTCCATTCGCCCGGACAACAAGCATGCGCGACAGGGACCAGCATCTGATGCCAGCAGCAACCGGTTTGCCGGTAGCGATGGCGGAGCACGGTCCGTCGCCCCGGTCGGTGGGCGATGACGCCCGGCAGCGACGCGCCCTGCGCCTGCTCAGTGACGTGGTCAAGGCCATCCATGCCCATCGCGACGAGTCGACCATGTTCGGCGACGTCTGCCGCCTGGCCGCAAGCTTTGATGATTGTCCGGTCGCGCTGATCGCCTTGCGCGAGCCGTCCGGTACGCTGCGGTTGCGCACAACGGCCGGGCTGGCATGGGATGTTGATACCACCGCCGACCTTGCCGGTTCCGGTCGCCTGGCCAGCGTCGCCAGCATGGCCATCGACAGTGGAAAGCCCGCGTGGCACACGCATGTCGCGCCGGCCGAGGCGGCGGGTGCGTGGGATGCAGGCCTCGCGCAGGTCGGTGCGTTGCTGGCGTTGCCGCTGCACCGGGATCACGTTGTCGACGGTGTTTTCGTCATCGGCGCCCACCAGGCCGATGCGTTTGCCGGGGTGGGCATGTCGGTTTTTTCGGAGATCGCCGAGGAACTGGGCCGGGCCCTGCCATCCCACGGCTCGCCCCCGGCGCGACTGCCGCACCGGTCCGACCTGCCATTCAGCGCGGCATATGTCCGGGCGGTGTTGTCCAGTCAGTACACCGGCGTGCTGGTGATGTCCGAGGACAATCATGTGGTGCTGGCGAACGAAGCGTTCTGTGCCTTGTTCGGGATCACCGACCCACCCATCACCCTCGAGAACATGCTGGCGGAAAGCCTGTACCAGCGCATGTGGTCTGTGTACGCCGATCCCGATCAGGAATGGGCCCGCGTCCGGGAGATCGTGGCCCGGGGCGAAACGGTCCGGGGCGACGAGGTGCGGATCAAGGGCGGGCGCATCTTTTTGCGCGACTTCACCCCGATCACTACCCATGGCCGGTCAAACGGGCGGATCTGGCATCAGCACGAAATCACCGAGCGGAAGATGTACGAGGCGCGGGTCGAGCGGCTGGCCTTCTATGACGTGGTGACCGGCCTGCCCAACCGGCGCCTGCTGTTCGAACGGCTGGAGCAGGAGCGTGTACTGGCGACCACGCAGCGGTCGCTGATCGCGGTGGGCGTGCTCGACTTGGATCGCTTCAAGAGCGTCAATGACAGTGTCGGCCATGCCGGCGGCGACCAGGTGCTGGCGGAGGCCTCGTCACGCGTCGCCGCGCTGCTGCGCGAGGCCGACGTGCTGGCCCGGTTCGGTGGCGATGAATTCGGACTTGTCATATCGGGCCTGGACAGCAAGGAGCAGCTCGACGCGATCAGCCGTTGCATCCTGCAGGCGCTGCGCGCGCCTTTCGATCTGCTGGGAGAGCAGCTCTATCTTTCGGCGAGCATCGGATGGACGCTCTACCCGCTGGATACATCGGACGCCGAGGGCCTGCTGCGCCACGCGGACATGGCCATGTACGCGGCCAAGGAAGAGGGCAAGGACCGCGGCCTGTTGTACGAGCCGGCGATGGAAGAGGAGCAGGTGCGTCTGCAGGCGATGCGCGAACGGATGGCGCAGGCGCTGCTGCAGTCGCGCCTGCAGCTGTTGTTCCAGCCGATTGTGTACATCGACGGGCTTCCCGGCCTGCACGGCGTGGCCGGGATGGAGGCACTGTTGCGCTTGCGCGATGGTGAAGACGGGCTGATCGAGCCCGTGCATTTCATGCATGTGCTGGACGACCCGCAGCTGGCCCGCCCCATCGGCCGCTATGTGCTGGACGAGGCGTTGAAGCAATGCCAGGCGTGGATGCGCCTGGGCGTCTCGATTCCCGTGTCGATCAACATCAGCACCCGGCACTTGCTGCATCCGGCGTTCTTCGCCGACATCGATACGGCGCTGGACAGTTATCCGGGCGTGATGGATGTCGGCTTCGGCATCGAGGTGACCGAGACCGGCCCCGCGATGGACCATGCCCGGGCCAAGGTGGTCATCGAGGAGTGCCGTCGCCGCGGCATCCGCGTCGGTCTGGACGATTTCGGCACCGGCACGGCATCGCTCAGCCATATCCAGAAACTGGATATCGAACACATCAAGCTTGACCAGAGTTTCGTGCGCGACATCCTGAGCGACGAACGCAATGTGGCGATTGCCGCCGGCGTCATCACCACCGCCCGCATGCTGGCCAAGACGGTGATCGCGGAGGGGGTCGAAACCTCGGAGCAGGGCGACCTGCTGGCCATGCTGGGTTGTCACCAGTTGCAGGGTTTCTCCATTTCGCGCCCGATGCCCTCCGAGGCGGTGCCTGGCTGGGTGGCGGACTGGAAGCCCCCTGCGTCCTGGGACCGACTGGTTGGCGAGCGGCGGAACCAGCAGGCCGTGCAGTCCCCTGCGGTGCGCTGATCGCCCGCGGTGGTGCGATCTCCCGGCAGCATCTACCATCATGGGCATTGAGCGGGCGGTGCAGCCGCCATCCAGGAGTCGAACATGAAACCCGTGGCCGCCCGGCAGGGCATCATCTCGTTGAAGATCAAGGACGCCGTGTCGCTGTACAACGCGTACATGCCCTTTCTGAAACATGGCGGATTGTTCGCACCCAGCGAGCACGTCTATGCGCTGGGCGACGAAGTGGTGCTGCTGGTTACCCTGGCCGAGGAAACCGAGCGCCTGTCGGTCGTGGGCAAGGTGGTGTGGATCAGCCCGGCCGGTGCGCAGGGCAATCGTGCCGCGGGCATCGGTATCCACTTCAACGAATCCAGCGACGCGGAAGCCGCGCGCAGCCGCATCGAGAACATCCTGGCCGGTACGCTCAACTCCGAGCGCCCGACCAACACGATGTGAAAAGGCGGCAACCCCGCGGACGTTCCGCGCTTTTCGTCGCATGTCTTGCGCCGTTCCAACATTCGAGGCCGTTGCGGCTTCGTCAAGGCTTGTCGTTCTCCCCGTGCGCGCTGATACAATGGCGGGATTCGCGAACTCGCTTCGCGGAACGTCGAACGCCAGCGGGTTCATCCGCCGACGTGGCTGGTAAGCCCAGAGCCCACGTGGCCTGTCGAATCGAAGTCGCCGGACCGTAAGTTGCTGGGTTGAACCCCGCGGTCACTGATGCGCCCGAGGGCGCGGAGGTACGTTGCACCGTGCTTGCCGAATATTGGCCTGTCCTGTTGTTCATCGGCGTTGCCACCGGCCTCGGGCTGGTGCTGCTGGCGGTTGGCCTGCTGGCCGGCCCGCGTCGTCCCGAAGCCGAGAAGCTGGCGCCGTACGAATGCGGTTTCGAGGCGTTCGAGGACGCCCGCATGCGTTTCGACGTGCGCTACTACCTGCTCGCCATCCTGTTCATCATCTTCGATCTGGAAATCGCCTTCCTGTTTCCGTGGGCGGTGGTGTTCAAGCAGATCGGGCTGATCGCGCTGATCGAGATGGGCCTGTTCCTGCTGCTGCTGGTGATCGGCTTTGCCTACGTGTGGAAGAAGGGAGCACTGGAATGGGAATGATGGAATCCGTCAGCGGGGTGATGCACAACCCGCAGCCGCTCAATCTGGTTGACGACATCCTGCGTCCGGCCGGTGACAACCCGGTGGTGCAGCGCGGCTTTGCCACCACCAGCGTCGATGCGTTGATGAACTGGGCGCGCACCGGTTCGATGTGGCCGATGACGTTCGGCCTGGCCTGTTGCGCGGTGGAAATGATGCATGCCGGCGCGGCGCGCCTGGACCTGGATCGCTACGGCGTGATCTTCCGCCCCAGCCCGCGCCAGTCCGACGTGATGATCGTGGCCGGCACCCTGGTCAACAAGATGGCCCCGGCGCTGCGCAAGGTCTACGACCAGATGCCCGAGCCTAAATGGGTGATCTCGATGGGTAGCTGCGCCAACGGCGGCGGCTATTACCACTATTCCTACTCGGTGGTGCGTGGTTGCGATCGCATCGTGCCGGTGGACATCTACGTGCCCGGCTGCCCGCCCACGGCGGAGGCGCTAATCCACGGCATCCTGCAACTGCAGAAGAAAATCCGCCGCACCAGCACCATCGCGCGTTCGTAGGCCCCGATATGACCGACACATCCGCGACCTCGCTGTCCGACCAACTCGCCGCCCGCTTCGGCGACACGCTCACCCTCAGCACCGTCCGCAACGAAACCACCGCCGAACTGGTCGCCGCCGACCTGATCGCCGTGGCCACCGCACTGCGTGACGAGCCCGCGTTCCGCTTCAGCGAGTTGATCGACCTGTGCGGTATCGATTACCTCGGCTATGGCCAGACCGAGTGGAACACCGAATCGGTTTCCGGCACCGGCTTCTCGCGCGGCGTGGAAGGTCAGGCGATGGGTCGCTTCACCTGGGCCGGGCGACCGCGCGACAACGATCATCCGCGCCGCTTCGCCTCGGTGATCCAGTTGCTCTCGATCGAGCACAACCGACGCCTGCGCCTGCGCGTGTTCTGCGACGACGACACCATGCCGCTGCTGCCGTCGCTGACCCTGGTCTGGCCGTCGGTGAACTGGTTCGAGCGCGAGGCGTTCGATCTGTACGGCATCATTTTCGATGGCCACCAGGATCTGCGCCGCATCCTCACCGACTACGGTTTCGTGGGCCATCCGTTCCGCAAGGATTTCCCGCTGATCGGCAACGTGGAAGTGCGCTACGACCCCGAGCAGAAGCGGGTC
>DATJCF010000122.1:0-1504 GCA_035514935.1 Rhodanobacter sp.
GCGCGGGTCACGGATGCCGGCTTCTTTCAGACTGTTGGCCAGCCGGTCGCGCGCACGCTGCGAAGTCATGCCTTCGCCCTTGAAGGCCGCGGCTGGCAGAGGATAGGGATTCACCGTTCAAACAACCTCATGTTGGGTGGCAGATCCGTCCGCCAGATCATCGGTCAGCGCCTGCATCCAGCTGCTGACTTTCTCCAGCGCCTGGAACCGGGTCAGGTCCACGTGGATAGGCGTGACCGAAACAAAGCCACGGCGCACCGCATCGAAATCCGTGCCCGGTCCGGCGTCATCAACCTCGCCCGCCGGCCCGATCCACCAGATCGGACGGCCGCGCGGATCAGTCCGCAACACGGACGGCGCCGAACGATGGCGGCGGCCAAGCCGGGTGACCTCGAAACCGGCAATCTGCTTCCACGGCAGGTCGGGTACGTTCACGTTGAGAATCGTATCGGCCGGCAGCGGATCGACCAGCAGGCGCTGCATCAGCAACAGCACCGCGCGCGCCGCCGATTCGTAATGCGTCCCCTGGTGGTCGCTGCTGACCAGCGAGACGGCGATGGCCGGCAGCCCAAGGAAACGCCCCTCCATCGCCGCCGACACCGTGCCCGAATAGATCACGTCGTCGCCGAGATTGGCCGAGTTGTTGATGCCCGACACCACGATGTCGGGCTCATCCTGCAGCAGCCCCGACAACGCCAGATGGACGCAATCGGTGGGCGTGCCGGCCACGCGGTAATAGCCGTCGCCCATCGGCAACACGCGCACCGGTGCGTCGAGGGTCAACGAATTGCTGGCGCCGGAACGGTCGCGGTCCGGTGCCACCACGGTCACGGTGCCGACCGTACCCACGCAATCGGCCAGTACGCGGATGCCCGGTGCATCCACGCCATCATCGTTGCTTACCAGAACTCGCATGCTGATCCGTAGGAAACCGTTGAGCTGCAGCCGCCGAACCGGTGGGAGAGGCGAGCCGGACAAGCCGCCAGGCCGCAAAATTTCCACCAGAAATATTTATCCAGCGCCATGCGCTCCAAGCGTTCAAGTCTACCGTAGCGAGGCCGCGCATTCACATGGCGCCGGTCCGCGGTGCGACGCATTACCATGGCCGCATGAAACGCAAGCCCGCGCCGATCAGCGATGACGACAGCCGCCTGTTTCGCGAGGCGATCGGCGACACGCGGCCGCTCGAAGCGGTGGCCGTGCCCCCGGCGGCGGCAAAGCCGGCGCCCTACCCACGCATGTTCGAGGCCGACGAGGCAGCGGTGGCAGGCGATCTGCTGAAGCTCGACTTCGACCCTGCCGCCCTCGAAGTGGGCGAGGAGCTGAGCTATCTGCGCGACGGCTATTCACCCAAGTTGCTGCGGCAACTCAAACGCGGCCAGTTCAGCGTGCAGGACCACATCGACCTGCACCAGATGAATGCCGCCGCAGCCCAGAGCAGCATCGTGGATTTTCTGGCCGAGGCGCGACGGGAAGGCTGGCGCTGCGTGCGCATCGTGCACGG
>DATJCF010000123.1:0-2211 GCA_035514935.1 Rhodanobacter sp.
AGCAGCGGGTTGGCCACGGCGAAGTACATCGCCAGCGCCACGCCGATCAGGAACGCCGCGTCGATCAGGCCGGCCAGCAGGAACATGCGGCCCTGCAGCAGCGGCACCAGCTCAGGCTGACGGGCGGCGGCTTCGAGGAACTTCGAACCCATGATGCCGATACCGATACAGGCACCGAGCGCGCCGAAGCCGATGATCAGGCCGAGCGCGATAGCGGTGAAGCCCTGGATTTGTGCAAACTGAACGAGATGTTCCACGGTGATCTCCTGAGAAATACGAGCTGAAGTCAAAACGGATGAAGCGAAGAATTCGAGGTGCGCGGATCAGTGGTGATCGTGTGCCATCGAGATGTAGACGATCGTCAGCACCATGAAGATGAATGCCTGAATCGAGATGATCAGGATGTGGAAGATGCCCCACACCGTGTAGCCGATGATGCCTGCGCCATACAGGGCCCAGCCCGCCAGGCCGGCGCCGGCGCTGAACAGGCCGGCGATCAGCATGAACACCAGCTCGCCCGCATACATGTTGCCGAACAGTCGCATCGCCAGGCTGACCGGCTTGGACGCCAGCTCGACCAGGTTCAGTGCGAAGTTGGGCAGCCACAGCAACGGGTGCTTGCCGAATGGCGCGGTGAACAGCTCGCGCATGTAGCCGCCGGCACCCTTGGCCTTGAAGCTGTAGAAGATGATCAGCACGAACACCGTCAGCGACATCGCGAAGGTCATGTTGATATCGGCGGTGGGCACGGCGCGGAAATGGCCGATGCCGAACATCTCGGTGATCCACGGCAGCAGATCCACCGGCAGCAGATCCATCGCGTTCATCAGGAACACCCAGATGAACACGGTCAGCGCCAGCGGGCCCAGCACGCGACGATCGCCGTGGAACACGTCCTTGACCTGGCCGTCGACGAACTCCAGCACGATCTCCACGAACGCCTGGCCCTTGCCCGGCACGCCGGCCGTCGCCTTGCGCGCCTTCAGCCAGAACCACAGGCAGAACAGCACGCCAAGCGCCAGCGAAATCGTGACCGAATCGAGATGCACTGCCCAGAAGCCATCGGGGCTCGAATGCGGCACAAGATGAGTCAGGTGGTGCTGGATGTATTCGGTAAGGCCGCCAGTCGGCTCGCTTGCCATGTCTCAACCCTTGAATCTGAACGCCAGCAGATAAACCGCGAAGGCAGCCACCAGCCCGGTAATGGCGGCCGGTGGCGGCAACTTGAATTGGAACAGGATCACGACCAGCCCCCCGACGATCACGATCCACTTCAGGAGCATGCCCGTCAGCAAGCGGCTCAACGCCATGCGCGCACCGTGCAAGCCACTGAAAAACCGCACCGACAACAGCGCGGTACCCAGCGCCACCACTGTTGCAGCTGCAGCGGCCGCTATCGCCTCGCGAGGTCCCTGTGCCAGAAATGCCACTCCGGCCAAAACTGCCACAGCAAGCTGCAGCAGCGAGGTACGCAATGCGAGACGGCGACCGGTGGCAAGACTGTTGAGCACGCAAGGCCTCCGCGCGGTTTACACCAGGCGGCACCGATAGCTACGGGCCACGATCCGATCCGGCGAAGTATATCAGTGGGCGCATTCCACCGACAAGCCGCCGGGGTGCGACATTTTGTTCTCCACCTCTGCCGTGCAGCGGCTTGCAGACCGCCTGCGAGCCAGGAATCGGCGGCAAAGAAAGGGCCGGACAGTGGGGAGCTGTCCGGCCCAAGACTCGCACACGAGGGGAGTTTTTACAGAATTACTTGGCGGCAGCCTTGCGGCTGACCGGCGCAGCGGCGTCATTCGCGGCCTGGCGCTGTTCCTGCACCAGGGCGCCCAGCGACTGGGCGGTCTTCTGCGAGATGGCGATCACTTCCTGCGACACGGCAACGGCCTGCTCCGCGTTCTCGCGGCTCACGCTGGCGCCCTTTTCCCACAGGCTGCGAAGGCCGTCGATGTCGCGGGTTTCCTGCACGGTCGCAACGAAATCGGCGGTCGCGCCGGCCTGGCGCTGCAATTCCTTGAACTGGAGTTCGGCGACCGTCTGCAGGCCCTTCAGGGCGAGCGTCTGCGCCTTGAAGGCGTTGTCGGAGAACTGTTTGGCGTAGTCGAAAAACTGATTGATCTGCTGCGTCATGATCTAAGTCCTCGTTGAGGATGGGGTAGTGAGGCAAAGATTAGCGGCAATCTTTGTGCATTGCAACATATTTCTTCA
>DATJCF010000124.1:0-15172 GCA_035514935.1 Rhodanobacter sp.
TTCCAGCCGCTGGATGTTCGCGCCGATGATCGGCGCCATCAGGAACGCCAGCACGCCCACCGGCGCGCTGGCCAGGCCGGCCCACGTGGCGGTGTAGCCCAGGGTGATCTGCAGCCACAGCGGAAACACCACGTTGATGCCAAAGAACGCCATCATGCCCAGCGACAGCGCCACCACCGCGACGGTGAAGTTGCGGCTCTTGAACAGGGACAGCTCGATCACCGGGTGCTTGGCGTACAACTCCCACACGATCAGGAACGTCAGGCACACCAGCGCGGTGATGCCCAGCGCCATGATCATCGGCGAGGCGAACCAGTCGTTGTCGTTGCCGTTGTCCAGCATGAACTGCAGCGCGCCCACGCCCACCACCAGCAGCACCAGCCCGATCACGTCGATCGGCATCTTGAAGGTCTTGGTCTCGCGCTTGCGCAGCAATGTCCAGGTGATGATCGCCGCCAGCGCGCCCACCGGCACGTTGATGTAGAAGATCCACGGCCACGAGAAATTGTCGGTAAGCCAGCCGCCCAGGATCGGCCCGAAGATCGGCGCCACCACCACCGTCATCGCCCACAAGGCCAGCGCGATACCCTGTTTCGCCTTGGGGTAGCTGGCCAGCAGCAGCGACAGTGACAGCGCCACCATCGGACCGGAACCGGCACCCTGCATCAGCCGGCAGATCACCAGCATCGGCATGCTGGTGGCCAGGCCGCACAACATCGAGAACAGCACGAACAGCAACACCGATCCGACGAAGGTTTTGACTTCACCGAAGCGACGCGCCAGCCAGCCGGTGAGCGGTTGCATGATCGCGCTGGCCAGCGCGTACGAGCTGATCGTCCAGGTGCCCTCGCTCGGGCTCACGCCGAGGCTGCCCGCAATGTGCGGCACGGACACGTTGACGATCGTCATGTCCAGCACCTCCATGAAGGTGCTGAAGGCGACGGCGATGGTCAGCAGCACCAGCGCGCCGCCTTGCAACGGCTTCAGTGGCTGTGCGTCATCGTTGGGTGTGGCGGCCATGCGGTCGACCCGGTTCAGTGAATGTCGTCGGGAAGGTTGGCGCGAATGACCTGTTCGGCTTCCGCGTCGGCCTTGCTCGCCATCTGCTCATAGACAGTGGTTTGTGCCACCGGCTGGTTCGCCGGCGCCGCGGCCAGCACGCGCCCATCGTCATTCGTGATATCCACCGTGACCGTGGTGGAGAGGCCGATACGCAGCGGGTGCTTGTCCAGCTCGGCGTTGTCCAGCGAGATGCGTACCGGCACGCGTTGCACCACCTTGATCCAGTTGCCGGTGGCGTTCTGCGCGGGCAACAGCGAAAACACGCTGCCGGTACCCGCGCCCAGGCCGACCACCTTGCCGCGGAATTCCGCGTCGCTGCCGTAGGTATCCGATTCGATGGTGGCGGGCTGGCCGATGCGGATGTGGCGCAGCTGGCTTTCCTTGAAGTTGGCCTCGATCCACAGGTTGTGCAGCGGCACCACCGTCATCAATTGCTGCCCGGGTTGCACGCTGTTGCCAAGCTGCACGCTGCGCTGGGCCACATAGCCGGACACCGGCGCATAGATGGCATTGCGTTGCGCCGCCACCCACGCGGCGCGGAAGTTGGCGCGCGCCTGCATCACGGCGGGGTTTTTCGCCACGTCGGTGCCTTCGATCGCTGCGTGCGCCGCGTCCGCCTGCGCCTGGGCTGCGGTGACGGCGGCGCGGGCCTGCTCCACGCCATCGCGCAGATGCTGCACGACCTCGGGCGATTCGGCGTGTGCGGCCAGCAGCGGCAGGTGGCGTTGAAGATCGGCCTCGACTTTCTTCAGGTCGATCCGGCGGGCCGCGAGCTGGGCGTCGGCGCCACCGGCCGAACTGGTCTGCTGGCGCACGCCGCGCACGGCCTGCGCCAGCGCGCTGCGTGCCTGCTGCAGGCGAACTTCCGCATCGGTGCTGTCCAGCTTCACCAGTACCTGGCCGGCTTCCACCCGCTGGGTGTCGTCGGCCAGGATCGCCACCACGGTGCCCGGCACCTGCGCCGATATCGCCACCTGGTTGCCGCCTACGTAGGCGTTGTCGGTTTTTACCCGTTTGGAAAACACCAGCAGCCACAGCAGGAGCCAGGCCACCGCCGCCAGCACGAACAGCCCACCGACGATCAGCAGGGCGCGTCGGCGTTTGCGCGGGTCGGTGGCCGCCATGCCGCTGTCGCCGGCCGTGGGTGTCTTGTCGGACTCAGTGGCGCTCATGATCGGCGGCTCCGGTATTGGGGGAAATGGGGGCGGCATGCGAGGCGATGGTGGGTGTGCCGGCACGCCGGTAGCCGCCGCCCAGGGCCTTGATCAGTGCAAGGTCGTTGCTCAATGCCTGCGCCTGCAATTGCACGGCGGCATCACGCTGTTGCAGCAGTTGGGCTGTCGCGGCGAGGCTTTCACGGGCATCGCGTACGCCCTGGCGGCGGCGGGCTTCGGCGGTGGCCAGCAGCTGCCGGTTGGCATCCACCTCGGCCTGCTGGGCTTGCCGCCGCGCGGCGATCTGTTCGGCGCCCAGGGCCTGCGTTGCCACTTCGCGTGCGGCGGCCAGCACGGTGCTGTTGTACTGTGCCACGGCGCTGTCGAGCTGGGCTTTGCTCAGGCCGTAATTGGCCTTCAACGAGCCGCCGTTGAAGATGGGCAGATGCAGAGCCGGCGTCAGCGCGAACGTGCGGCTTCCGGCGGTGAGCAGTTTGCCCATGTCGATGCTGGACAACCCGGCCATGGCGGTAATGCCGATGTCGGGAAAGAAGGCTGCCCGCGCCGCATCGGTATTCTTCAGCGCCGCTTCCACCTGCCATCGGCTGGCTGCGATATCCGGCCGGCGGGCAATCAGGTCGAGGCGGGCATCGGCGGGGATACCACGCACCACGGTGGGCAACGGGCGCGGGTGCAGTTCGGGCAGTTCCGCCGGGGAGATTCCCAGCAAGGCGGCGAGGGCCACCTCGCGGATCTGCGCCGAGCCATCGATGGCAATGCGCATGCCGCGGATGGCGGCTACTTGCGCCTGCGCCCGCTGTGCTTCGTCGGGGAGATCCACGCCTTGGGTTACGCGCAATTGCGCGATCTGCGCCAATTGCTGCTGGGTGGACAGCAATCGATCGATCAACTGCAGCCGCGCCTGGTCGGCCTGCCAGCCGAAGTAGGTGTCGGCAACGGCGTACTGGATCGCCAGCGCGGCGGCACTGCGTTGCGCTTCGGCGGCGTGGGCCTGGTCCAGCGCCGCTTCCACCGTGGCGCGCTTCTTGCCCCACCAGTCGAAGTCGTATTGCAGCTGCAGCCCGATGTCGGCCTGGTTGTACCAGGTGAAACCCAGGAACTCGGGGGGGATCAGCCCGTGCTCGCTCATCCGCTGGCGCGATACCTGCGCATTGCCGTTGATCGACAAGCCCATCTGTGCGGCCGCCAGTCGCACCGATGCCTGCGCACTCTGCACGCGGCTTTGTGCCAGGGCGATGTCCGGCGATTGCTGCAGCGCGCGATCCATCAGGCCATCCAACTGGGGATCGTCGTAATGGCGCCACCATTGCGCCGCGGGCCAGCCGGCGCGGGCGGGTGCGTTCAGGCCGGCCAGTGGCACGTCGTCGCGCAACACGGGATGGTCCAGTTTCGCGGGCGCCTGCGCGCACGCGGCCAGCGCCAGCACGATCGTCGCGGTCAGCAATGGCCGGCCGCGGAGCAGGGCATGCTTCATCGAATGTCCTTCATGGATGGGAGTGCTCGCTCAACCGGTCGAGGTTGCCGGCCAGTTTGCGCAACAGGCGGTCGAGGTGGCGTTTATCGGTGGCGCTGAAGTTGTCGAACATGGTGTCGATGCGGGGAAACATCGGCGGCAGCATCTCTTTCACGAAACGCCGGCCGGCGGTGGTGATGCGGATCACCACGCGTCGCCGATCCGCCTCGCTGGCGCCGCGGGTGATCAGGCCGCGCCTGGCCAGTGCGTTGGCGATGCGCGTCATGTTGGTGGCACCCTGGGTGGCGAATTCGCACAGTTCGCCCGGCGTGGAGCTGCCATCGGGCCTGCTGTACAGGATCATCAAGGTCAGGAACTCGCTGTGGTTGAGCTTGTGCGGCTTGAGCTTGAACGCCAGCTCCTGGTCGATGCCTTCGCCCACCATGAGCAGCAGCCGGCACAACCGCGCCTCGACGGCCGGCATCGTGGGGATGATCTGGCTGACGCGGTCGATGCCTTCGTCCATCAGATCAATGCATGTTGTCAGCTTGGCCATTTCACCAGCGGATATTTCATCGGTGAAGTAAACATAGCAAGGTGTGACGAGTCCGTGCAAACGCACCGGTCAGGCGGCGTGCTGCGCGAAGCCGAACAGCCGGCGGGCGTTGGCGGTGGTGGCGGCGGCGATCTCCGCCTCGGATTCGTCGCGCAGCCCGGCAATGCGGCGCAAGACGTCCGCGACCCGCGCCGGCTCGTTCCGCTGCCCACGGTGCGCGGCATCGGGTTGGTCGGGGGCATCGCTTTCCAGCAACAGGAACTCCAGTGGCATGTGACTGACAATGCGGCGCAGGCGCTGTGCGCGTTCATAGGTCACCGGGCCGCCGATGCCGAGGCAGAAGCCGATGTCCCACAAGTGTTGCGCCTGCTGCTCGCTGCCCGAAAAGCTGTGCACCACGCCGCGCAGGTCGCCGACGCGACGCAGGGTGAGAATCACTTCTTCCAGCGCGCCGCGTGCGTGCACGATGACTGGCAAGTTGCGTGCGCGCGCGACGTCCAGCTGGCGCGCAAAGATGCGCCGTTGCAGATCGTGGTCGATACCCTCGACGTGAAAATCCAGGCCGATCTCCCCCACCGCCACAGCGTGATGGTCGTCCAGCCATGAAGACAATGCGTCCACATGCGCGGGCGCATCCTCGGCAAGGAACATGGGATGCAGGCCATAGGCGGGGCGTGTCTGCGGGTAGTTGCTGCACAGGTCATGGATGTGCGGCCAGCTGGTTGTGTCGGTGGCGGGTATCACCACATGGGCAATACCGGCTTCGGTGGCCCGCGCCATTACCGCATCGAGATCGGATTTGAACCTTCCGTCATCCAGATGTGCGTGGCTGTCCACAATTTCGATCATGGTTTCATCCAGAAGGGCCCGAACTGCGAATTCGATGTGAAAATGAGGCAAGGGTGCAAGCTAACCCCGATTCAGTTGATTCAATGTTCAATGGAAACACGGTTATGGCGACGCATGGGCGTCCCCGGGGATCGTCGTTCAGGACAGTCGTTCGAAAACAACCGTTCAAACAGAGGAGAGGGTCTGATGAAAAGTTTGACGATCAATGCACTGACAATCGGCATGGCTGCGGCGTTGTCGCTGGGCCTGTCCGCCTGCAATCGCAATGCCGATGCGGGCACGTCCGCCGACGGCGGTACGGCAGCCAGCGGCGCCGCCGCGGTCCAGGCGGATGCAGACAATTATGCGCGGGTGGTGAGCGTCGATCCGGTACGCAAGACCGTCAACAACCCCAAGCAGGTATGCAAGGACGAAGTGGTCACCCACACCGCGCCACCCAAGGATGAGCACCGCATTGCAGGCACCGCGATCGGTGCCGTGGCTGGCGGCCTGCTGGGCAACCAGGTCGGTGGCGGCAAGGGCAAGACGCTGGCAACGGTGGCGGGTGCGATCGGTGGTGGTTACGCCGGCAATCGCATCCAGGCCAGTCGTCAGCACGCCAACACCACGTCCACCGTGGAGCGGCACTGCGACACCGTCAACGACACCAGCACCAAACTGGTGGGCTATGACGTGCGCTACGAATACAAGGGCGTCACCCGCACCGTCCGCATGGATCACGATCCGGGTGATCGCGTGAAGGTGGAGGAGGGCGTGACGGCGGTTTCCGACGCCCGCTGAGTCGATCGAAATCATCGGCCGGAAGGCCTTTCCCTGAGGAGTGATCGACATGAATGCACTATCGAGCAAACTGGCGCTGGCAGTGGCCATGGCTGGCGGTCTCGCAATGGCTGGATGCGCCACCCCCTACAACAACAGTGGTAACTACGGTTATCAGGGGCAGCCAAGCGGACAAGGCAGAAATGCGCGCTGCAACAACTGCGGCGTGGTGCAGGAAGTGCAGCAGTTCTACACCCAGGGCAACAGCAGTGGCGGCACGCTGGGTGCCGTGATCGGTGCGGTCGCTGGTGGCGTGCTGGGCAACCAGGTCGGCAAGGGCGATGGCCGCAAGGCGGCGACAGTGGCCGGCGCAGTGGCCGGTGGTGTTGTCGGCAACCAGGTTGGCAAGCGCAACGGAAGCGGCGATGTGGCCTATCGCATCGTGGTGCGGCTGGACAATGGCCAGTACGCCACAGTTACGCAGCGGGAGAACCCGGACGTGCGCAACGGTGATTACGTACAGGTGCGTGGCGATCACGTTTACCGTCTGTAATCATCCTGTGGTATGGATGTCCAGACGTCTGGACGTCTGAAATGCAAAAGGCCCTCATTCGAGGGCCTTTTGTTTCAGGTGCGGTTCGCAGTGTCAGTTGACGGCGTAAAAGCGATGCTCGCCGATGGTTGTGCCTGCGCGGTTGACCGACCATGTCGGGGTGATGGCGACGGTGGCGAAATGATCGGCACGCGGCACCAGCATCTTTCGTTCGGCGACGGGCAACTGCCAATTCTGGATCGAACGCCCGGCGAGCTGCCATGCCTTGTGGAAGGCTTCCAGATTGGTGATGTCGAATGAACCCGGGGTCGTGGTGGTGGCGAACTGGTGGGGCGCCGTGACGACCTTGCATACGGTGTCGCCCCAGCGTCCGCGTTCGCGCCGGCGCATGGCGACTTCGGCGACCGCGAGCTGGCCGAGTGTCGGTTCGCTGCGTGCTTCCAGATAGACCGTGGTCGCCAGGCAAGCCTGGTCCGCAACGGGTTGCGGTAACAAGCTGGTGAGCCACAACAGCATGGAAAGTTTCATGGATCTGCCTCCAACGTGCTGTACGCGCAGCCTTTCAGGCCTGACACGCCGTTGCGGTGGACGGGCTGGCAGGCCGTTCCACCTGGATTGATCGCCAACCGGTGTATGCGGTTGAACGTTTTGCCACGGGTTTGTGGCGGGTCGAGCGGCGGGGTCATGCCGATCGGTGAGTGCTGCAATGGCGCTGCGCGTGCCGTAGGGCCGTGTTGCCTGCAACTGCCAGCTGTGGCGTCAGCTGGGTATTCCATCCGGCTTTATGGCCGGGTCGCGCCGATCCGGATTCATCCGGTTCGTCGCGTACATCGGCACCCCGTCTTCCGGATGCCGCGATAATCGATCGGCGGAGCCTAGTGGCGGATTTCGCTAAAGGCAAGTGCCGCGGTGTTCCGTTCAGCGTGTCCTCACATTCCGTCGACATCGTTGAAAAACGCAAATAGACGTCTGGACGGCTAATGTTTCAGGCGGGCCAGCGTTCGATGGTTGTCATCAGCAATGAGGCATCGCCGTTGCCCAGCGTGATGTTGTCGTCGATGGCGTTGTCGACGATGTCATCGCTGAGCACAACCAGTGCTTCGATGGTGTTGCCGATGACTACGTTCAGCACGATGCCGACGTCCTGCCCGCCACGGCGCAATGTTTCGCCGGGTGCGATGGCATGCGATGCGGTGACGCTGCAGAGATGGCGTTTGCAACCGCCGCGAAAATGGAGTCTCGCCACGATTTCCTGTCCGGGGTAGCAACCCTTGTCAACGGCGACGGCTTGCAGCCGCTGCAACGACAACATCGGTGCGAGGCATTTGTTCAGGGCTTCATCGGGCAACCACGGCCAGCCAAGCTTCAACTGCATGGGTTGCCATTGCGTGTCACCGGTCGTCGTGGATGGCACGATGCGCAAGGCGTGCGAGCCGCAGCCCATCGATAAGGTCTCGCCGTCGATATGAACATCGTGCAGTGTCTGTGCTTCGCCGGTGGCCAAGGCGGCGATGGGTGCTTCGCGAAGCGTCACGCGTGAACGGAAGACGAAGCGGCGCAGGCCGTCGGCCATGTCCGCTGCCTTGCCGCCGCGCAACAGCAGAAGCAGTTTGTCGTCAGCGATGCGGGCGAGGTGAAACAGGACGCGCACGCGCCCCTGCGGGTCGAGCCACGCACCGAACGCCCAGTGGCCAACGGCCAGTTCATTCACCTTGCTGCTGAATTGCGCATGCGCAAATGCAACCGCATCGGGGCCTTCGATCAACAGGGTTTGGGCGTCGCGGGTATTGGATGGCATAGGTCGTCGATGTGTGGGCGTGCGTGGCGCGACACAAGCGTTCGCGCGTGATGCGGGGCATCGGTCAGGTTGTGCTGGTTTTGCGCAAGTATTAACCTTCGCTGGCTAACAAGACGACCATGTCCGAAACCCATTCCCCAGCACCGCCCTCACCTGCATCCGCTCCGGCGGAGGCTGTCGTGCCGGTGATGCCGGATGCGGACAAGGCCCCGCCGGAACGGCCGGCGCCGGATCCCACCCGCTACGGCGATTGGGAAAAGAACGGGCGCTGCATCGACTTCTGAATTCCGCTGTGGCGTTGTCGCCGCTGGCAGCGGCGGTACGGCACGGACATCAGCGATTCCACACAGGATAGCCGCCATGGCAGATATGCAACGACCGCTCTCTCCCCATATCCAGGTCTATCGATGGCAAGTGCAGATGGTCAGTTCCATCCTGCATCGCGCCACCGGTATCGCCTTGTCCGTTGGCAGCCTGGTCGTGGTGGGAGGCCTGCTGGCGCTGGCCGCCGGCGAAGAACAGTTCGACTGCTTCAAGACCATCGCCGGTAGCCCGCTGGGGCTGGTGTTGCTGTTCGGCTGGAGCTGGTCGCTGTTCTATCACCTGTGCAACGGCATCCGCCACCTGGTGCAGGATGCGGGCGCCGGCTACGAGATCGCGCAGTTCGTACGCTCGAGCTGGTTGTCGGCGACGGGCAGCATCGTGTTGACCGTGCTGGTCTGGGCCTATGTGCTGACGGCTGGAGGTGCGGCATGAACGCGAAGAGCAGTGTCGTGAAGGATCGTCGCCACCCGTTGAAGGCTGCACGCGGCCTGGGCTCGGCCAAGTACGGCGTGGGTCATTGGTGGACCCAGCGGGTGACTGCCGCGGCGCTGGTGGGGCTGGGCATCTGGTTCGTGATCCTGGTACTCGGCCTGCTGAATGCCGATTACGCCAGCGCGCGTGCCGCGGTGGCGCGGCCGTGGAATGCGCTGCTGCTGATCGCGTTCGTGCTCACCATGTTCTGGCATGCCGTGCTGGGCCTGCAGGTGGTGGTGGAAGATTACGTGCACACCGGCTGGAAGGAAGTGGTGCTGCTGGTGGCGATCAAGTTTCTCGCCGTGCTCGGCGCGCTCGCCAGCGTGCTGGCCGTACTGCGCATTGCGCTGACCCCTTAAGACGAATACGCGAGGCCGCCATTTCATGGAAAGCTACAAGATCCAGCAACATCTTTATGACGTGATCGTGGTCGGCGCCGGCGGTGCGGGCCTGCGCGCCACCTTCGGTCTGGCCGAGAAGGGCCTCAAGGCCGCCTGCATCACCAAGGTGTTTCCCACCCGCTCGCACACGGTGGCCGCGCAGGGTGGTATTTCCGCTGCGCTGGGCAACATGGGCGAGGATGACTGGCGCTTCCATTTCTACGACACCGTCAAGGGCGGCGACTGGCTCGGCGACCAGGACGCGATCGAGTACATGTGCAAGCACGCACCCGAGGCGGTGATCGAGCTTGAGCATTACGGCGTGCCGTTCTCGCGCACCGAGGAAGGCAAGATCTACCAGCGCCCGTTCGGCGGCATGACCACCCATTACGGCAAGGGCACCGCGCAGCGCACCTGCGCCGCGGCCGACCGTACCGGCCACGCGATCCTGCATACGCTGTACCAGCAGGCGCTGGCACACGACGCCACGTTCTTCGTCGAGTACTTCGCGATCGACCTGATCTTCGACGAAGAGGGCGTCTGTCGCGGCGTACTGGCGCTGGACATGAACGAGGGCACGCTGCATTTCTTCCGCGGCCAGGCCGTGGTGATGGCCACCGGCGGCTACGGCCGCGCGTATTTCAGCGCCACCTCGGCGCATACCTGCACCGGCGACGGCGGCGGCATGGTGTTGCGGGCGGGCCTGGCGTTGCAGGACATGGAGTTCGTGCAATTCCACCCCACCGGCATCTATGGCGCCGGCTGCCTGATCACCGAAGGCGTGCGCGGCGAAGGCGGCTTCCTCACCAACTCCGAGGGTGAGCGCTTCATGGAGCGCTACGCGCCGAACGCCAAGGACCTGGCTTCGCGCGACGTGGTGAGCCGCGCCATGACGATCGAGATCCGCGAAGGCCGCGGCGTGGGCGAGCACAAGGACCACATCTTCCTCAACCTGATGCATCTCGGCCCCGAGGTGATCCACGAGCGGCTGCCGGGCATTGCCGAATCGGCGCGCATCTTCGCCGGCGTGGACGTGACCAAGGAGCCGATCCCGGTGCTGCCCACCGTGCACTACAACATGGGTGGCATCCCCACCAACTATCACGGCGAAGTGGTGCAGAAGCGTGGCGACGACGTGGATGCGATCGTGCCTGGCCTGTTCGCGATCGGCGAGGCGGCTTGCGTCTCCGTGCATGGCGGCAACCGGCTGGGTTCCAACTCGCTGCTGGATCTGGTGGTGTTCGGTCGCGCGGTGGCCCATCGCTGCGCCGAACTGATCGAGCCCGGCGCGGCGCACAAGGATCTGCCCACCAACGTGCTGGACAAGTCGCTGGCGCGCTTCGACGCGCTGCGCAACGCCAGCGGCAGCAAGCCGACGGCGGAGATCCGCATGGCCATGCAGCGCACGATGCAGAAGGATGCGGCGGTGTTCCGCACCGGCGAGACGCTGGCCGAAGGCAAGCAGAAGATCTCCGAGGTGTTCGACATGTTCCAGGACGTCAAGGTCAGCGACCGTTCGCTGGTGTGGAACTCCGACCTGATCGAGACGCTGGAGCTCTCCAACCTGCTGGCGCAGGCGGTGGCCACCATGCATTCGGCCGAACAGCGTCCGGAAAGCCGCGGCGCGCATGCGCGCGAGGATTTCCCCGAGCGCGACGACGCCAACTGGATGAAGCACACCCTGGTGTGGGTCGACGAGGCGGGCAAGTCGCGCTTCGATTTCCGCCCGGTGCACATGAACCCGATGACCGATGAGGTCAAGGCCGTGCCGCCGGCGAAACGCGTTTACTGATCCTGCGCCTGCAGGTGGCATTACATCACACGTTGCGCAGCCCGATAATCGTTCGGGTTGCCGAATGGAAGGGTCGAGGACATGGCTGAATTCGCGCTACCGAAGAACTCAAAGATCCAGCCGGGCAAGCACTACCCGGCCAAGGATGCGAAGAAGCCGCGCACCTTCCGCATCTATCGCTGGTCGCCGGACGATGGCCAGAACCCGCGCATCGACACTTACGAAGTCGATCTGGCCGCGTGCGGTCCGATGGTTCTGGACGCGCTGCTGAAGATCAAGAACGAGATCGATCCCACGCTCACCCTGCGCCGTTCGTGCCGCGAAGGCATCTGCGGCAGTTGCGCGATGAACATCGACGGCACCAACACGCTGGCGTGTACGTGTGCCATCGCGGATGCCGGCAAGGGCTCCGGCGACGTGAAGATCTATCCGCTGCCGCACATGCCGGTGGTGAAGGATCTGGTGCCCGACCTCACCCATTTCTATGCGCAGTTCGCCTCGATCAAGCCGTGGATCCGCACGCAGAGCGCAGCACCGGACAAGGAGCGCCTGCAGTCGCCCGAAGAGCGCAAGAAGCTCGACGGCCTGTACGAATGCATCCTGTGCGCCTGCTGCTCCACCAGCTGCCCCAGCTATTGGTGGAACGGCGACAAGTACCTGGGCCCGGCCATCCTGCTGCAGGCCTACCGTTGGATCGTCGACAGCCGCGATGAAGCCACCGGCGAACGCCTGGACGACCTGGAAGACCCGTTCAAGCTGTACCGCTGCCACACCATCATGAACTGCACGCGTACCTGCCCGAAGGGTTTGAACCCGGCCAAGGCGATTGCGGAGATCAAGAAGCTGATGGTGGAGCGGCGCTCGGCGTGATCGACATAATCCCTTCTCCCCTGCGGGGAGAAGGTGCCCGAAGGGCGGATGAGGGGGCGGGTGCTCGCGGGGAAGTTGATCGCAGGGAGTTTTTGATGATGGCTCGGCGCAAGATTGTCCCCCTCTCCTCAATCCTCTCCCCGGTGGGGAGAGGAGGCGATGGCGGCTTCGCTGTGTATTCATTGAAGCGCCCTCTCCTCAATCCTCTCCCCGAAGGGGTGAGGAGGCAAAGAAGGCGCTGCGCGCGGATTTGTTATGAATAAGGGCCGTCTCCAATGGCGCACCCACCGCGGCACCCGCGAACTCGACGCGCTGCTCGGCGGCTGGCTGGAAGATCGCTTCGACAGCGCGGATGAGGCGCAACAACAGGCATTCGACAAACTGCTCGACGTGCAGGATCCCGACTTGTGGGATTGGGTGATGGGCCATGCCCGGCCCGAGCGGGCGGACTGGCAGGCGATCATCGATGACATCCGCGCCCGCCATCGGCTTTGAATACGCCCCATCGCGACTGCTGCGGCGCTGCCTGATGGTGGTCGCGGCACTGGCCGCGCTTGCCGTCGCGCTTTCAGGCCTGGTCGTCAGCTTGAAACTGGTTCTGATCGCGGCGGTGGTGCTGGCCACCTGGCAAAGCTTGCAGGGCGCAGCGCGATCGCCACTGGCCGCCGCAGGTTGGGACGCCGAAGGCGGCTGGACCTTGCGCACCGCCGATCACGAAGACATCGCCGCCACGCTGACGTCGTTCCGCATTCTCGGCAACTTCATACTCCTGCGCCTGCGAACAACGGACCGCGGCACGCAGGTGCTGCTGCTGGCGCCGGACAACAGTGATCGCGACATTCGCCGCCGGCTGCGCATGCGCCTGGCCACCGTGCAGCCTGGCGAAGCACTGCCGCGAATCTGACTGGCGCGCAACGTGTCGTGTCCCCCGGCGTCGGGCACCCTGCCGCCGCTGCGCGCCATGCGCTAACGTATACCGTTCCGGCGGCCGTCCGTATCGGCTTTCCCTGCCGCTCCCACGAATCAGGTTGCCATGTTCCGACCGCTCGAACTCTTCATCGGCCTGCGCTATACGCGTGCCAAGCGACGCAACCAGTTCATCTCCTTCATTTCCACCGTATCGATCGTGTGCATCGCGATCAGCGTGATTGCGCTGATCACGGTGATGTCGGTGATGAACGGCTTCGACTACCAGATGCGCGCGCGCATCCTGGGCGCCATTTCGCATGCCACTGTGTCCGGTGTGAACCAGGGCATGGAGGACTGGCCGCGCGCGCTGAAAGTCGCCACCGCCAATCCACATGTGCTGGGTGCCGCGCCTTACGTGGAAAGCGAGGCAATGCTGCTGGCCCGGCGTTCCAGCGGTGCGCTGGTGCGTGGCATCGAGCCCGCGCTGGAACCCAAGGTGGTCGATATCGACAAGCACATGGTGGAGGGCTCGCTCGATGCGCTGAAGCCGGGCAGCTGGAACATCGTGCTGGGCAAGGAGCTGGCGATGACGCTGGGCGTCAACGTGGGCGACCGCGTGACCATGGCCGTTCCCGAATTGCGCGCCACTCCGATGGGAGGCGTGCCGCGCATGCGCGGTTTCCATGTCGCAGGCGTGTTCGAGCTGGGCATGGAGCAGTTCGATGCCGGTCTGGCGCTGGTGAACATGAGCGACGCAGAGAAGCTCAACAGCCTCACCGGCCCCACCGGTATCCGGCTGCGCCTGGACAACCTTTTCAATGCCAGGCCGGTGGCGCGTGAGCTGGCCGAGCAGCTGGGCCAGGTGTATCGGGTGCAGACCTGGATGGACACCAACGCCAATCTGTTCGCTGCGCTGTCGATGGAAAAGATGGTGATGTTCGTGATCCTGTCGCTGATCATCCTGGTGGCGGTGATCAACCTGATCTCGATGCTTATGATGCTGGTGACCGACAAGCAGGCCGACATCGCGATCCTGCGCACGCTGGGCGCCACGCCACGCAGCATCATGGGCATGTTCATGGTGCAGGGCGTGCTGGTGGGGTTCGTGGGGATCGGTTTCGGAGTGGGCTTCGGCTCGCTGTTGTCGTGGAAATTGCCCGGCATCATCAAGTGGATCGAGCACACCTTCCACGTGACCTTCCTGTCGCCCGATGTCTACTACATCAGCGAGGTACCCAGCCGGCTGGACTGGCATGACGTGGGCTGGGTGGCGCTGCTCACGTTTACCTTCTCGCTGCTGGCCACCTTGTATCCCGCGTGGCGCGCTTCGCGCACGCAGCCGGCGCAGGCGCTGCGCTATGAATAAGGCCGTCATGAATTCCACGACTGAAAACGTGCTGCGCGCCAGCCACGTCGCCAAGACCTACCAGGATGGTGGCTTGCGCACCGACGTGCTGAGCGACGTCAGCTTCGAACTCAAGCGTGGCCAGACGATGGCGATCGTGGGCGCGTCGGGCTCGGGCAAGAGCACGCTGCTGCACATCATCGGCGGGCTCGATACCTTGAGCGCGGGTGAGGTGGAGGTGGATGGGCGCCTGCTGTCCTCGTTGTCCGACGCCGAGCGCGGCCGCGTGCGCAACCGCTCGCTGGGCTTCATCTACCAGTTCCACCATCTGCTGCCCGAGTTCACCGCGCTGGAGAACGTGTGCATGCCGCTGCTGATTCGCGGCACCGCCATCGCCGATGCGCAACGCCAGTCGGCAGCCTTGCTGGAACGCGTGGGGCTGGGCAAGCGCCTGCAGCACAAGCCGTCGGAGCTTTCCGGCGGCGAACGTCAGCGTTGCGCGGTGGCGCGTGCACTGGTGACGCGGCCGGCCTGCGTGCTGGGCGACGAGCCCACCGGCAATCTCGATGAAGACAACGCGGCGCAGGTCTACGGCCTGATGCTGGAGCTCAACCAGGAGATCGGTACCAGCTTCGTACTGGTGACGCACGATGCGCGTCTGGCCGCGCGGATGGATCGCACGCTGGTGTTGCACAACGGCGTATTGGTGGAGAAGGGAATCGGGAATAGGGAATAGGGAATGACAACGGCAGCGCGTCGCGCCTGAAGGGCGCGACACGCATCCGCAGAAGCCACGGCTGCGCCGAATCCCGAATCCCGAATCCCGAATGCCGAATGCCGAATGCCGAATGCCGAATGCCGAATGCCGTAAAG
>DATJCF010000125.1:0-3866 GCA_035514935.1 Rhodanobacter sp.
CACGGTGTCGCCCGGTTATTGCGATACGCCGATGGTGGCCGCGGTGGCTGAAGAGGTGCGCGCACAGATCATCGCCGGCATCCCGGTGGGCCGGCTCGGCTCGCCGGCCGACATCGCCCGCGCCGTGTGCTTCCTGGCCGCCGACGACGCCGGCTACATCACTGGCGCCAACCTGCCGGTGAACGGCGGCTATTTCATGAGCTTCTGAGCACCGCGCCGAGCCAGCCATCCACGGACGGGCGGCACGAACGACATCGACGGCGGCATTGCAGTCTGAGCGCGCTTGCGGAACAGTGGGCGGATTCCCTCCACGGATCGCAGCATGTCGCCACACCCCATCACCCTCATCGGCGGCGGCCTGGTCGGCTCGCTGCTGGCGCAGCAACTGGCGCAACGCGGGTTTGCGGTCGATGTGTTCGAGAAGCGACCCGATCCGCGCCACGCCGAATTCGTCGGTGGCCGCTCGATCAACCTGGCATTGGCCGAACGTGGCCTGCACGCCTTGCGCAGCACCGGACTGGCTGACGACGTGCTGCAACGTGCGGTGATGATGCGCGGACGCATGGTGCACGACCGCGATGGCCAGCACAGCCTGCAGCGCTATGGCGTCGACGACAGTGAAGTGATCTGGTCGGTTTCCCGCGGTGCGCTGAACACCTTGCTGCTGGATGCGGCAGAAGCCGCTGGCGCGAAGTTCCACTTCGACCAGGCGTTGACCACCGCAGACTTTGACCGGCAGCTCATCAGGCTGGCGGACGCCGACGGCGTCGAGCGCGAACTGCCGGCCGGCCTATTGATTGGTGCCGACGGCGCCGGCTCGGCCTTGCGTGCCGCGATGAACGCACACACGCCGCTGGGCGAGCGGGTCGAGCCGTTGGATCACGGTTACAAGGAACTGGAAATCCCTCCCGCAGGCGACCTGCCCGCCGCCGTGCTGCAAGCCGGCGATGGTCGCGACGGTTTCGCGCTGGAGCCGAACGCATTGCACATCTGGCCGCACGGCAGCTACATGTGCATCGCGCTGCCGAACACCGAACGCAGTTTCACCGTCACCCTGTTCCTGCCGAGCCGGGGTGCCGCACCAAGCTTCGCCACCCTGCCCGATGCCGCGGCGGCGGCCGCATTCTTCACGAAACAATTCCCCGGCCTGCTGCCGTTGATGCCGCATTTCGCCGAGGATTTCGAACACAACCCCACCGGCACGCTGTCCACGTTGTATCTGGAGCGCTGGCACCTCGACGGTCGCGCCCTGCTGATCGGCGATGCGGCGCATGCGATCGTGCCGTTCCACGGCCAGGGCATGAATTGTGGTTTCGAAGACACCGTGGTGCTGGCCAATCTGCTGGCTGAAGCACGCGGCGATCACGCCGAGGTATTCGCCGAGTTCCAGCGCCAACGCCAACCCAACGCCGACGCCATCGCCCACATGACGCTGGAAAACTACATCGAAATGCGCGACTCGGTGGCCGATCCGCATTATCTTGCCAAGCGTGAGCTTGGCGCATTGCTGGCCGCACGCATTCCCACCCATTACATGGCACGTTATCGCATGGTGACCTTCACCCATCTTCCCTACCGTTACGCACTCGAACGCGGTCAAGCACAGGACGCACTGCTGGAGCAGTTGCTGCGCGAGAACAGCAGCGTGGCGGCGATCGACCTCGATGCCGCCGCGCAACGTTTCCGTTCCACCCTGGCGCCGCTACCGGAGTTGCGTCATGGATGAGGCCCTGCTCGAAGCCTTCCGCTCCACCGCTTACAACGTCTGTATCGACACCGTCAGCTGGGCCACGATACGCGTCGACCTGCCCTTGCCGAGCGCGCTGGTCGATGTGGTGAAGGGGCGCTCGTGGGCCTTCATCACCGCATGGAACCCGCAGGCGCGCCGACGTCCGCCCGCCGAGAATCTCGCCGCCCAGCGCGAATTGCTGAGCGAACTGCAGGCACTGCCCGGCTGCATCGTGTTGCCGGCCATCGGCGTGGGCAACAGCGGCTGGAGCGAACCGAGCCTGTTCGCGATCGGCCCCGATGTGGCAACGCTGGACCACCTGGCCCGCACGCACGGGCAACTCGCCTACGTGCACGGCGAGGCTGAAGACGCAGCCACTTTGCGCGCGCTGGACTGACTTCAGCGGCACTGCGCCGCATGGACAAGCGCCCATGCCATTGCGGACAATCACGGAGATGACTGCCGCCCGTACCGTTGCGCCCCTGCTCGAAGCGCGGGCCGTGAGTTTCCATCGCCAGGACGAACCGGTGTTCGCGCCGCTGGATTTCCGGCTGCACGCAGGTGAGCTGGCCCTGGTCGAGGGCGACAACGGCAGTGGCAAGACCACCTTGCTGCGCATGCTCGCCGGCCTGCTCCATCTGGGCGCCGGCGAGTTGCTGTGGCGCGGCGAAGTGCTGCAGCGTGACCTCTGTGCTGGCGATATCCTGTTTCTCGGCCACCAGCTTGGCCTCAAGGCCGACCTCAGCCCGCGCGAGAACCTGCGCGTCGCCACCGGCCTGCACGGCACCCGCGAGGGCATGGGGATCGCCTCCCTGCTCGCCGACATCGGCCTGCATGGTTATGAGGACGAGCCGGTGCGCCGCCTGTCGGCCGGGCAGAAGAAGCGCGCGGCGCTGGCCCGGCTGGCGATGCTGCCAGCCACGCTGTGGCTGCTGGACGAACCCTACGCGAACCTCGACCGCGCCGGCATCGCGCTGGTGAACGACATGCTGGAACGGCACACCGCAGCAGGTGGTGCCGCCATGGTCACCAGCCACGGCACGGTGAGCTTTCATGGCGGCGAGCCGCGACGGATCCGCATGCATGACTGACGTACGCGCCACGACTGCGGCCAAGGCCGCGCGCCTTGAGCCCAGAAGCGGCATGAGCCGCGCTCGCCTCACCACCGCCTGCGCCGCGATGCTGCGTCGCGACCTCACGCTGGCCTGGCGTCGCCGCGGCGACATCGCGATGCCGGTGCTGTACGCGCTGATCGTCACCATGCTGTTTCCGTTCGCGCTGGGGCCGGAGGACACCTTGCTGCAGCGGATCGCCGGTGGCGTGGTGCTGGTCACCGTGTTGCTGGCGATGCTGCTGGCGCTGGATGCGATGTTCGCCAGCGACATCGAGGATGGCTCGCTGGAACAACTGGTGCTGGCACCGCAGCCGCTGGCGCTGATGCTGGGCATGAAGATCCTGGCGCACTGGCTCACCATCGCCCTGCCGCTGATCGTGATTTCGCCGTTGATGGCCGCGCTGCTGCACCTGCCCGCACCGGTCATTCCGGTGCTGTTGCTGGCCCTGCTGCTGGCCACGCCACTGCTCAGCCTGCTGGGCGCGGTGCTGGTTGCGCTGACGGTCGGCACCCGGCGCTCTGGTATGCTGCTCGCCTTGATGTTGCTGCCTTTGTGCGTGCCGGCCGTGATTTTCGCCGCGGGCGCGGTAGCTGCCGCCCAGCAGGGTCTGCCCTGGCTGGCACCGATCAGCTGGCTTGCCGCCGCACTGGTATTGGCCGTGGTACTGGCGCCGCTGGCTTGCGCCGCGGCCCTTCGCATTGCCCTGGATTCGTGATCCCTATGGCTAACTGGATCCCCCTCTGGTTGCACCGGCTCAGCTCGCCGCCAACCTTCTATCGCTTCGCCGGAACGCTGCAGCCGTGGGCGATGACGCTGGCCCTGCTGCTGGGCGCGATCGCGCTCTATGGCGGCCTGGTGCTTGCGCCCGCCGACTACCAGCAAGGCGACGCCTACCGCATCATCTTCATCCACGTGCCCAGCGCGTGGATGAGCATGTTCATCTATGCGGTGATGGGCGTGGCCTCGTTCATCGCACTGGTATGGCGGATCAAGCTGGCCGAAGTGGTGGCGATGGAGTCGGC
>DATJCF010000126.1:0-2708 GCA_035514935.1 Rhodanobacter sp.
CGCTGGCGCTGGCTCAATTCGCTGAAGCGCACGCCGGCCAGGCGCGGGTCGAGCTGGCCGCCATCCAGCGTGGCCAGTTTCTCCGGGCTCAGCGTGGCATTCACCTCGCGCTGCTTGCCGTCGCGCAGCAGGTCCAGCCGCACGCTGCTGCCCAGCGGCAGCAGCCCTTCGGCGTTGCGCAACTGCTGCACGCTGCGCAGCGGTTCGCCGTTCAGCGCGGTCAGCACATCGCCCGGCTGCAACCCTGCGCGTTCGGCGGCGCCGTCCGCGGTGACGCCGGTGATCACCACGCCCTTGTTGTCCTTCAAGCCCAGCGATTGCGCGATGCGCGGGGTGATCGCCTGCGTCTGCAGCCCCAGGCTGCCGCGTTCCACCTTGCCGTGCGCCAGCAACTGGCTCATCACCGAGCTGGTGAGGTTGCTGGGGATGGCAAAGCCGATGCCCACGTTGCCGCCCGAGGGCGAGAAAATCATCGTGTTGATGCCGACCAGTTCACCGCGCAGGTTCACCAGCGCGCCGCCGGAATTGCCCGGGTTGATCGAGGCATCGGTCTGGATGAAGTTCTGGTAGCCACCCATGCCTGACGCATCCTGGCCCAGGCCCGAGCGGCCCAGCGCGGAGACGATGCCCGAGGTCACCGTCTGCCCCAGCCCGAACGGGTCGCCCACCGCCACCACGTAATCGCCCACGCGCAGCTGCGACGAATCGGCCAGCGGCAGCGCCTGCAGCTTCACGGCGGGAATCTGCACTACCGCCACATCGGTGTCCGGATCGGTGCCGATCAGCTTGCCCTTCATCGTGCGCCCGTCCTGCAGCGTCACGCTGATGTCTTCGGCGCCGCCGACGACGTGGTTGTTGGTCAGCACGTAGCCCTTGGCCGCGTCCACGATCACGCCCGAGCCCAGGCTCTGTTCCACCCGCTCGCGCGGCGAGGCGGGCAGGCCGAAGAACTGGCGCACCATCGGGTCGTCGAAATACGCGTCGCGCACCTGCACCCGGGTGCGGGTGGAGATATTCACCACCGCCGGCGTCACCCGCTGCAGCATCGGCGCCAGCGACGGCATCGGCTGACCATCGACCGCCGCCGGCAGCGCGGCGCGTCCTGGCACCGGCAAGGCCATGCTGGCCAGAGCAATCAGCAGGCTTGCCAGCCAGTGATGGGCACGCGAAAGGTGGCGGGACATCGGGTTCTCCTTGACGTGATCGGCGCAGTTTCGACTGCAGGCGCGCCGCACGGTTCCGACGTCGCACTTTCTTGCACCCATGCTGCTCAGCCACTTTACATCGGCGGTTGGCGGGGTTACCTTCCTTCTCCGTTCGCAACCACAACATCTTGTGTCTGCCTTACGGTAACCAAACAAGTGCTGGTGCCGGTTGCGCTATCCTCGGGGGAGGGCAAGGCCGCTGCCAGCAGCCATCAAACACCGCAGAAAACCGTGCCGAAACGCCACTTTCGGCCGTGTCCATCATCCAAAAACACCGCACAAACACCAACGGTGCCGCAAGGTACCGGGAGGTCAGGAAATCCAATGAGCACAGTCCGTGCACCAGCCGCAGGTTCAGCCGTGAGTCGTGACGCCGTGGAGATCCCGCTGCAGCCCGCATCGCAGGATATCTGGGACAAGAAATACCGCCTCAAGAACAAGGCGGGCGAGCCGGTCGACGCCGATGTCGACGGCACCTGGCAGCGCGTGGCGCGCGCCCTCTCCGATGTGGAAACCACGCCCGAGCTGCGCGAGCACTGGTACCAGCGCTTCCTGTGGGCGTTGCGCCGCGGGGCCATCCCCGCCGGCCGCATTACCTCCAACGCCGGCGCGCTGGCGCACAAGCCGGCCACTTCCACCATCAACTGCACCGTCTCCGGCACCATCCGCGATTCGATGGACGACATCCTGGAGAAGGTGCACCAGGCCGGCCTCACGCTGAAGGCCGGCTGCGGCATCGGCTACGAATTCTCCACGCTGCGCCCGCGCGGCGCGTACGTCTCCGGCGCCGGTGCGTATACGTCCGGCCCGCTATCGTTCATGGATATCTACGACAAGATGTGCTTCACCGTGTCGTCCGCCGGCGGCCGCCGCGGCGCGCAGATGGGCACGTTCGACATCAGCCACCCCGACGCCAAGGAGTTCATCCGCGCCAAGCGCGAGGATGGCCGCCTGCGCCAGTTCAACCTCAGCCTGCTGATCACCGACGGCTTCATGCAGGCGGTGGAGCACGACCAGGATTGGCCGCTGGTGTTCCCCGTGCACGTCAAGGAAAAGGACGAGATCGACCTCACCGACCCCACCAAGGTGGTGTGGCGCGAGTGGCCCATCCACGAAAACTACGTGGACCGCGAAGACGGCCTGGTCGCCTGCAAGATCTACGGCACCATCCGCGCGCGGCACCTGTGGGACATGATCATGGTGTCCACCTACGACTATGCCGAGCCGGGTTTCATCCTGATCGACAAGGTCAACGAGATGAACAACAACTGGTGGTGCGAGCATATTCGCGCCACCAACCCGTGCGTTACCGCCGATACCTGGGTGCAGACGGCGGAAGGCCCGCGCCAGGTCAGCGACCTGCTCGGCCACGGCTTCATGGCGCGGGTGGACGGTCAGGATCACGCCAGCGGTGCCGAGGGTTTCTTCCGTACCGCGACCAAGCCGGTGCTGGCGCTGCAGACCGAAGAAGGTCACCGCCTGCGCCTGACCGAAGACCACCGC
>DATJCF010000127.1:0-8586 GCA_035514935.1 Rhodanobacter sp.
TTCGCGCTGGACATGCACGCACTGGCGTCGCCCCTGCCGCGCGCCTACGAATTCGTGGACGGCAGCGCCTACCTGCCGCACGTCGAGCGCGTGCGCCGCGCCCGCGGCGCCGAGGTGCCGGCATCGTTCTATACCGACCCGCTGATGTACCAGGCCACCAGTGCGGGCTTCCTGGGGCCGCGCGATCCGGTGGTGGTGCCCAGCGAAGATTTCGGCATCGACCTGGAGGCCGAGGTGGTGGTGGTCACCGACGACGTGCCGATGGCGGCCACGCCGGCGCAGGCGTCGGAACATCTCCAGCTCATCGGCCTGGTCAACGACGTGAGCCTGCGCGGCCTGATTCCAGGCGAGCTGGCCAAGGGTTTCGGCTTCCTGCAGAGCAAGCCGCGCTCGGCGCTGTCGCCGGTGCTGGTGACGCCGGATGAATTGGGCGAGGCGTGGCGGGGCGACAAACTGCACCTGCCGATGCGCACCTGGCTCAACGGCCAATGGTTCGGCGAAGCGGAGTGCGGCGTGGACATGCAATTCAGTTTTGCCGAACTGGTGGCGCACGTGGCGCGCACGCGCCCGCTCACCGCGGGCACCATCGTCGGCTCGGGCACTATCGCCAACCAGGACACCGGCAAGGGCGCCTCCTGCCTGGCCGAGCAGCGCACGGTGGAAACCCTGCGCGATGGGAAGCCCAGCACGCCGTTCCTGAAATTCGGCGACCGGTTGAAGATCGACATCACCGATGCCGACGGCCGCTCGATCTTCGGCTCGATCGAGCAGCGGGTCGAGCCGCTCCAGCGCTGATGGTCCAGTATCGTTTGTAGGAGCGCACCCTGTGCGCGATGCCTTTGTCGCAACGTGCCGAAAGGCATCGCGCACAGGGTGCGCTCCTACAACGCGGTCTGTGACGGGTTGTCGCGGTCGTCGTGGAATTGATCCGGATCAAGGTGCCGCCACGGGCACCCCGACAGACTTGCTCCATGGCCACTCCCATCATTCCTCCTGTCTTCGATCCGGACCTCGTCGCCCGCTACGACGTGGCCGGCCCGCGCTACACCAGCTATCCCACGGCACCGCAGTTCACGCCCTCGTTCGACGAGGCGGCCCTGCGGCAGGTGATCCGCGCCTCCAACGAGGAGCCGATCCCGCGGCCGCTGTCGCTGTACGTGCACGTGCCGTTCTGCATGAGCCCGTGCTTCTACTGCGGCTGCAACCGGGTGATCACCCGCGACATCGGCCAGGCCGATCGCTACCTGGAGCGCCTGTACCGGGAGATCGAACTGGCCGCGCCGCTGTTCGATCGCGACCGGCCGGTGCGCCAGCTGCATTTCGGCGGCGGCACGCCCAACTTCCTCGACGTGCCGCGCATGCGCGAGTTGATGGAATCGCTGGCGCGCCATTTCAGTTTCAGCCAGTTGGCCGAGCGCGAGTACGGCATCGAGCTGGACCCGCGCTTCGCCGATGGCGATTACGTGCATGCGCTGGGTGAGCTGGGCTTCAACCGGCTCTCCGTCGGCATCCAGGATTTCGATCCGGCGGTGCAGGAGGCGGTCAACCGCATCCAGAGTTTCGAGCAGACCCAGGAAGCCATTGTGGCCGCGCGCGAGTCGGGCTTTCGCTCGGTCAGCGTGGACCTGATCTACGGGCTGCCGAAGCAGAGCCTGGGCGGTTTCAGCCGCACGCTGGACCAGGTGGTGGCGCTGCACCCGGATCGGGTGGCCGTTTACGGTTACGCGCACCTGCCGGAGATGTTCAAGGCGCAGCGGCAAATCGTCGCGGAGGAGCTGCCGGATGCGGGTACGCGACTGGCCCTGTTCGGCCGCGCGCTGGCGCAGTTGTCCGCCGCCGGCTACGTCTACATCGGCATGGACCACTTCGCCCGCGCCGACGACGAGCTGGCCGTGGCCCAGCGCGCCGGCACCCTGCAGCGCAATTTCCAGGGCTACTCGACCCATGGCGACTGCGACATCATCGGCCTGGGCGTCAGCGCCATCAGCCGCATCGGCGACAGCTACAGCCAGAGCGCGCGTGACCTTACCGGCTATTACGCCACGCTGGATGCCGGTCGCCTGCCGGTGGCCCGCGGCCTGCTGCTGGACGAGGACGACGTGATCCGGCGCGAGCTGATCGGCGAGCTGATGTGTCACGGCTGCGTGGACAAGCAGCGTTTCGGCGAGCGCCACCGGTTGATTTTCGACGAATATTTCGCCACCGCACGCGAGCGGCTGCAGCCGTTGATCGCCGACGGCTTGCTGCTCGAAGACGCCACATCGCTGCAGGTGACCTCGCCCGGGCGCCTGCTGTTGCGTATCATCGCCATGTGCTTCGATGCCTATCTCGATGGGCAGTCGCACACACCGCGTTATTCACGCGCGATCTGATCCGCGTTCCAGAACCGGCGTTCCCGACATCATGTCATCCAAGTACCCGGCAGGCCGCCTGCCCGAGCCGCCCAGCCCGATCGCCGACGACGGTGACGAAACCCATTTCTGTGGCACCTGCGCGTTTTCCAGCGCCTGCATCGCCGCCGGCTACGACAAGCCGGAGCTGGCCGAATTGCAGTGCCTGGTGGAGCACGTGGGGCCGTTCCGGGCCGGCGAGCACATCTTCCGCACCGGCGATCCGTTCCGCGCGATCTACGCCGTGCGCGGCGGCACCGTCAAGACGCGCATGGTGGACAAGGAGGGGCGCGAGCAGGTGCTGGGTTTCTACCTGCCCGGCGAGGTGATCGGCCTCAACGCGATCTACCCCGAACATTTCCCCTGCGACGCGGTGGCGCTGGATACGGCGTTCTTCTGCCGCTTCTCGTTCCCCGCCATGAGTGCGCTGGCCGCGCGCGTGCCGGCGGTGCAGCAGCACCTGTTCCGCATGTTGAGCAAGGAGCTGGGCACCGCCTCGCTGCTGGCGGGCGACCACAGCGCCGACGAGCGCGTGGCGGCATTCCTGATGGACCTTGCCGGCCGCTACGCCGCGCGTGGTTTCTCCGCCACCCGCTTTCACCTCAGCATGTCGCGCGGCGACATCGCCAATTACCTGCGCCTCGCGGCGGAAACCGTCAGCCGCGTGCTGAGCCGTTTCCGCAACCAGAAGCTGATCCAGATCGAAGGGCGCGAACTGCACCTGCTGGACCCGGCCGGCCTGCGCAAGATCGGCCAGGCATTGTTGCCCGATTGATCGTGGCGTCGCGGTTCAGCCGACGCCTTTCCGCCTTGATGCGGTGCCGGTGCGGCAGAGTGCGGCCAGCAGATCGGGCCGCAGGATGCGCACCGATTTGCGGTTGACCTTCAGCACGCCCATCTCCTCCATGCGCGAAAACAGCCGGCTCACCGTCTCGACCACCAGCCCGAGGTAGTTGGCGATGTCGTAGCGCGACATCGGCAGGTTGAGTGCGGTGCCGTCGCGATGCAGGCGCTGGTAGCGATCGGCGAGGCTGCGCAGGAAGCTGGCCAGTTGCTCCTGCGCCTGCTGCTTGCCCATCATCACCAGGTGCCGGTGCTCCTCGACCACCTCGCGGCTGATCACCCGCATCAGTTGGCGGTGCAGCGCGGGTACCTCGCTGGTGACCCGCTGCAGTTTGGCGTAAGGCAGTTCGCAGATGCTGGAACGTTCCAGTGCCTCCGCCTGGCTAACGTGCAGGTTGGTGGCCAGTGCGTCGAAGCCCAGGATCTCGCCCGGCAGGTGGAAGGCGAGGATCTGCATGTCGCCCGCGTCATCCTGCACGAAGGTTTTCAGCGCACCGGAACGCACCACATACAGCGCCTCGAACGTGTCGCCCTCGCGGTACAGCATGGCGCCACGCTCCAGCGTGCGCTTGTCCTTCACCGTGGCGTCGAGGCGGTCCAGGTCGTCGCCGCCGATGCCGGCTGGCAGGCACAACTCGTACAGCGCGCAGGAGCTGCAACTGCGGCGCAATTGATTGAGGTCGAGCACGATGGCGGCAGGTTCCATCGGAGCTCGCGCGGGCCGAAGCGGCCAGTTGATGGCGGAATCACCATCTTCGAGCCCTAGCATAAGGCTCTTTCTGTCGTGAAAGGGGAGTGCCGCGCGTGACGAAACGACGCAAGCGGCGACCAGCCACCGCCCGTGAACCCGACCGGACTCAATTGGGCACTTTGCGGGCACGGACATGCCGGCGGCGTGTCATTCGGCACGGGTCGCCCATGTATCGCCCCGTGACCGGAAACGCCTGCCGAGGATCTCCACGAAACCATCGGCACGATCGGCTATTACCCGATCGACCTGCATGCGGCCGTGGCCTTGTTCCATCATTCCGAGGCGGACGACAACACTTTGCTGCGCGGGCTGCCGCGGCGGAAAACGGAGCCGCGTGAGCAATCCGTTCAGTCGATCTTGATCGGCTCGTGCAGGCCGGGCAGTTGGCAGGTCACGCCTTGCTCGGTCAGTGCGTCCTGCATGGCCCGCATGCCACGGTCGTATTCGCCGTGCACCAGGAACACCTTGCGCCGCGGTGCATCGCCCAGCCAGGCCAGCAGCGAGGGGCGGTCGGCGTGGGCGGAGAAGCCGTTGATCGTCCACACCTGCGCGCGCACCGGGATCTCGTCGTTGAACACGCGCACGCTGGCGGCGCCGTCGATGATCCGCCGCGCCAGGGTGCCTTCGGCGGCGTAACCGACGAACACCACGCTGCTGCGTTCGCGCCACAGGTTGTGCTTGAGGTGGTGGCGCACGCGGCCACCGTTGCACATGCCTGAACCGGCCAGGATGATCGCGCCGCCGTCGACGTTGTTGATCGCCATCGACTCGGCCGTGTCGCGGGTGAAATGCAGGCCCGGCATGGAGAACGGGTCGCCGTGCTGCAGTTCGTCCAGGAAGCGTTCGTCGAAGCACTCCGGGTGGCGGCGGAAGATCTCGGTGGCGGAGATCGCCATCGGCGAATCCAGGAACACGCGCACGTGCGCCGGGATTGCGCCGTCACGCAGTCCGCGGTGCAGGTAGTAGAGGAGTTCCTGCGTGCGCTCCAGTGCGAAGGTGGGAATCACCACGTTGCCGCGGCGGTTCACCGTGTCGCGGATCGCCTGGTACATCTCGTCGATCGAATCCGGTACCGAGCGGTGCGGGCGGTCGCCGTAGGTGCTTTCCATCACCACGTAGTCGGCCGGTGGTGCGGGTGTCGGGTCACGCAGCAGTGGTCGGCCGGGGTTGCCGAGGTCACCGGAGAACAGCATGCGACGCTGCCGCTTGCCGTCGTCGAGTTGCAGCAGGATCGAGGCCGAGCCGAGGATGTGGCCGGCGTCGAGAAAGCGTGCGGTGATGCCTTCGACCACCGGCACGGTTTCGTCGTAGCCGACATCGGGGCCGAAGAAATCCAGTGCGTGCAGCGCGTCGTCCAGCGTGTACAGCGGCGGCGCCACCTCCTCGCTGCAGCGATTGCGGCGTTGTGCGCGGCGCGCTTCTTCCTCCTGCAGGCCGGCCGAATCGAGCATCACCACCCGCGCCAGTTCGCGGGTGGCGGCGGTGGTGATGATGCGGCCGCGAAAACCCCGCCGCACCAGCAGCGGAATCCGCCCGCAGTGGTCGAGGTGGGCGTGGGTCAGCAGCAATACGTCGATGCCGGCCGGGTCGAAGCCGAACGGCTCGGCATTGGCCCGTTCCACCGCCTCGCTGCCCTGGAACATGCCACAGTCGATCAGCACGCGGCGGTCGTTGCAGGTGACGAGATGGCAGGAGCCGGTTACCTGTTTGGCCGCACCGTGGCAACTGTAGATGATCATAATCGGCGAGACTCCGGACGACAGTTGTTGGGCGGGATGCAACGACACTGTGGCAGGGCGGGGCACGGGGCGGCTTGACTGGCGTCAGATACAGGACTTGCCGCGATCTTTCGCCCGGGCTTGTCGACGCTGGGAAAGTCTGGCAAACCAACGACAATCACATTTGCTGGGACAACGGGGCCATGACCGCAGTGCCATTTCATCAGAACGCGGTGGCCGTTCGCGGCTTCGCCGCGTTCTCTCGCATGGTGGCAGTGTTGATCGGCACGGTCGCGCTGGTGGTGCTGGCGGGTTGGTGCCTGGGCGTGCCGCTGCTGACCACGCTGGTGCCGGGACAACATGCCATGAAGGCGAACGCGGCGATCGCGTTCGCGCTTTCCGGGCTGGCCCTTTTCCTGACCCAGGATTTCGTGCCCCCGCGGTGGCGTCTTGGCCCGTGGCTGTCGATCATGGTGGCGGGCATCGGCGCGGTGACGCTGGGCGAGTACCTGTGGTCACTGGATCCGGGTTTCGACCATTTGTTCGACGACCCCGTCGCACGGGCCGCCGGCTTGCCGCCGGGGCGCATGGCGGTGCCCGCGGCGTTCGCGCTGACCTTGCTGGGCGTGCTGGGTTTGCTGGTGTCCACGCAGCGCTACCTGGTGCTGCGCGAGACCATCGCGATGGTGTTGCTGGCCATCGTGGTGACTGGCCTGGCCTCGTATGCGGTTGCCCTGGCCGGCAAGATCGGTGGGCCGTTCGCGCAGGTGCCGTTGCCGACCTTGCTGATGCTGCTGCTGGCGGTACTGGGCTGGCTTTCCTCATCACCCACCACCGGACTCACACGGGTGGCCACGGCTGATACGTTCGGTGGCGCGCTGGCGCGCCGGCTGCTGCTGCCGTCATTGCTGCTGCCGGTGATGTTCATCTTCGTGCTGGAGGGGTTGCAATCGCTGCTGGGCCTGCCCGAGACGCTGGCTTTTGCCTTTGTGGCGCTGGGCAGTGGCGGCGCCGTGGCCGGTCTGGTGTGGTGGGTGGCGAGCCTGCTGGACAAGCTGGAGCGCCAGCGGATGGAATCGGCGCTGCTGCGCAATGATGCCGATACCGATGTGCTGACCGGGTTGGCCAACCGGCGCGCCTTCGATGGCGCGTTGGCCAGCCTGCTGCACGGGCAGCGCGAACGCGACACCGTGTTCGCGCTGCTGATGCTCGATCTGGACCGGTTCAAGTCCTACAACGATGACTACGGTCACCTGGCGGGCGACCAGGTATTGCGCATCACCGGCCACCTGTTGCGCGCCGCACTGCGGCCGTCGGATCGGGCCGCGCGCTATGGCGGCGAGGAGTTCGTGTTGCTGTTGCCCGGGGCCGATGCGGCCGGCGCGTGCGAAGCGGCCGAGCGCATCCTGCACGCGTTCCGCGACTTCGCATGGCCGCAGCGTGCGGTTACCGTCAGCATCGGTGTGGCGCAGGCGGCCTGCGGCGACACCGCCGCGGATCTGATCCAGCGTGCGGACACGGCGCTGTACGCGGCCAAGAACGCGGGCCGCAACCAGGCGGCGACCGCGCCTGCGCCGGTGCCCGCGACTCAGCCAGGCTGAGCGGGCGCGGCTGCGATGACCGCGCCTTGGGATCCGCATGATCCTTCGCGGTTGCAATGTTCCCGAGGCAATCCCTGCAGATGCGAGCCGCACCATGAAGCGCGTCGTCATCGCCCCGTTGTTCCTCGCCGTGGCTGTCCTGTCGGCCGTCTGCCTCGCCATCCGCATGCACCCATGGGATCGTGGCACCATGGCAGCGGTTCATCGGGAGAAGTTGCCGTGCCTGTCATCCGGGGCTTGCCCATCATCATGTTGCTGTTTGCGTTTGGTCTGCTGCAGCCCGCGCACGCGGGCCCTGTGCCGCCGCCCGATCCGGTGGCCGAGCTGATCCGCGAGCACGTCGAGCCGATCCTCAACGGGCCCGGTGCGGGAATGGACAAGGCGCTGGCGACGTTCTACGCGCAAGCGCAATTTGCGCCCGCGTGGACGCGGCCGGCCGATGTCGACCAGTTGCTGCTGGCCTTGCGCGGCGTGGTTGCCGATGGACTGAATCCGGACGACTATGCCGTGGACGCGCTGTCGCGTGGCCGCGCGCTGCTGACCGACCCGCACGCCACCGCGTTGCAACGCGCGCAGTTCGAGCTGCTCGCCACCGACGCCTGCCTTGCCGCGCTGACCCATCTGTACCGCGGCAAGGTCGATCCGGCCTCGCTGGATACGCACTGGAACTTCGACGCGCGACAACCGGTGGCGGGGCACGGCGTGCAAAGTGTGCGCGACGCGCTGGCGCAGGGCCGCATCGGTGAGTTGTTTGTGCAGGCGCGACCGCAGAATGCGTTGTACGCCAGGCTGCGCGACGCCCTGGCCCGGTGGCGGCAGATAGCGGCGCCGGGCGACTGGGAGCCGATCGCCAGCGGTCCCACGCTGGAGCCGGATGCGCTCGATCCGCGCGTGCCGGCATTGCGGCTTCAGCTGCAGCGGATCGGCTACGACGTCGGCGCCACCACCTCTGATACACCGGAGCGTTACGACCCGGCGTTGCAGCAGGCGCTCAGGCAATTCCAGCGCGAGCAATACCTCGCCGACGATGGCCGGGTCGGGGCGAACACGCTGGCCGCGTTGAACGTGATGCCGGCGGCGCGTGTCGATCAGCTGCGGGTGAACCTGGAGCGTGCGCGCTGGTTGCTGCACCAGCTGCACGACAACTTCGTGATGGTGGATATCGCCGGCTACGGCGTCACCTATTACAAGGATGCCAAGCCGATCTGGCGCGCGCGCGTACAGGTGGGCAAGCCCTACCGCAGCACGCCGGTGTTCAAATCACAGATCACCTACCTCACGCT
>DATJCF010000128.1:0-5935 GCA_035514935.1 Rhodanobacter sp.
GTTGCGTTGCTCACCACGGATACCGGCAGTTGTCCGGTGCCACGTACAACACGGAGACCGACCATGAAACGTCTGCGCTGGATCAGCCTCGCCCTGCTGCTGGTTGCACCATTGTGGGCGCAGGCGTCGGACGGGTTTGTCACCGCCAACGTCAATCTGCGCGCGGGGCCGGATGTCGACTACCCGTGGATCGCCACGATCCCCGCCGGCAGCCGCGTCTCCATCCAGGGGTGCACGGAAGGCTGGGGCTGGTGTGACGTGATTGCGTTCGGCAATCGCGGCTGGATGGTGGGCGATTACCTGCGCCACGACTACGACAACCGCCGCGTGCTGCTGCCCGAGTACGGTGCGCGCATCGGCATTCCCATCGTCACTTTCGTGATCGGCAATTACTGGGGCAGTTACTACCGCGAACGCCCGTTCTACCGGCATCGCAGCTACTGGTACCAGCGCCCGATCCGGCACCGGCCGCCGCCGCGTCGCATCTACCACCCGCCGGCCGGACCACGCCCGCCGCACTACAACCGGCCGCGGCATTGGCAGTCACCGCCGCCGGTGCACCGCCCCTCGCCACCGCGGCGATCGGGCCCGCCGCACGGGCCCACGCAACATCGTGAGCGCCATGACCGTGGCCACTCCTTCACATCGACGCCGCCGCGACGCCCGTCGACCTTCCGACCGTCCACGACGGTACGTCCGGCGCAGAACATCAATCGCGCGTCGACGCCGGCGCGGGCTGACCGCCAGCCACGCCGCACCCCGTCCGCCGATGCCGGCTACCACCGTGGCGACAAGTCGTCGGCGCATGGCAAGCGGGAACGTCGCCATCGCGACTGAAGCGATGATCGGCCGCGCATGCGGCCGGAACGGCGCGTGCAGGCGCCCGGTTCACGTTCGAACCGCGTGACCCGGTCATACTGTGGTGTGACCAAATCCTCCGACAACTACGCGGAAAGTGTCGATCCCACCGTGCATTGCACGTCGTGCGAAGCCGTGTGTTGCCGGCTCACCGTCGTGCTGATGCCCGACGACCATGTCCCCGACTGGCTGATCGAGCACGACGACCGCGGCATGGAAGTCCTGGCCAAGGGCGAGGACGGCTGGTGCGCCGCCCTCGATCCGCTGACCATGCGATGCACCATCTACGCCGACCGGCCCGGGATCTGCCGCAAGTACGCCATGGGCAGCCCCAGCTGTCGCGAGGAGCGGCGCAAATGGTATGGAAACGCGCTGCCCACGCCGGTCGTACTGAGCTAGCGCGGGCGCCCCATCGCAAGTTGGCGATTCGGTGTTAGCGCGCGACCGTGCTGGCGCGAACCAGATACTGCACGCTGAACATCTTCTGCGCGTCCATCCACACCCGTTCGGCGGCCAGCCCGGCGCGAGCAGCCATGGCCGCGAAATCCTCGACCGAATACTTGCAGCTGTATTCCACCTGGATCGCCTCGTCTTCGCGAAAAGCCACGCTGGCGCGGCCGATCTTCACCTGCTGCGCGCAGCGGCTCACGATGTGCGTCTCGATGCGTCCGGCCATCGGGTTGTAGTGCGCGCGGTGCGAAAACTGCGAGAGCACGAAATCACTGCCGATTTCGCGGTTGAGCCGCGCCAGCATGTTCAGGGTGAAAGCGGCAGTGACCCCGGCGCGGTCGTTGTAGGCCGCCTCGATCACCGCTGGATCCTTTTTCAGATCCACGCCCACCAGGACGCCACCGGCTTCGCCCATTTCGTTGCGGATCTTGCGCAGCAATGCGACCGCGTCGCGGCTCTCGAAATTGCCAATGGTGGAGCCTGGGAAATAGACCACCGTGCGGCGGGGCGCCCGCGGCGGAATCGGCAAGCGCAGCGCTTTGCTGAAATCCGCACACAACGGCTGCACCGGCAACGACGGAAATTCCCCAGCCAGCCGCTGCACGCTCTGGCGCAGCGGCTCCGGCGAAATTTCCACCGGCACGTAAGCCACCGGGTCATGCATGTGCCGCAGCAACTGACTGGTCTTGCGCGCGTTGCCGCTGCCGTATTCCACCAGCCGCACATCGCTGCCGAGGCTGTCGGCGATGCTGGCCGCGTGCTCGTCCATCAGCGCAATTTCGCGGCGGGTGAGGTAGTACTCCGGCTGCTCGCAAATCTGCTCGAACAACGCGGAGCCACGCTCGTCGTAAAACAGCCACGACGGCAGACGCTTGGGTTTCAGGCCCAGCCCGCGTTGTGCAATCTCCAGCAAACCATTCATCGGTGGCTGGCGATCGTCATCCTCGATGCCGCAAGGTTGCATGGTGTTCATCGATCCTGTCCCAGTCGTAGCCCGGAAAACTGCCAGCGGGCATGAGGCGGAAAAAAGTTGCGGTAGCTGGCGCGCACGTGATCGCGCGGGGTCGCGCAGGACCCGCCACGCAGCACCCACTGGCCGCACATGAATTTGCCGTTGTATTCGCCCAGCGAACCGGGCAACGGGCGAAAGCCCGGATAGCTGATGTACGGCGAGGCGGTCCATTCCCATACGTCGCCATACATCTGGAGCATGTCTTCGCCGGGCTCTGCCGGCGCCGGGTGCAGACACCCGGCCTCCTGCAGATTGCCGGCAACGGCAACCTGCCGGGCGGCCGATTCCCATTCGGCCTCGGTCGGCAAACGGGCGCCGGCCCAGCGCGCGAAGGCGTCCGCCTCGTAATAGCTCAAGTGGCACACCGGCGCGTGCGGCGACAGCGCCTGCATGCCCGCCAGGGTGAACTCGCGCGCCAGGTCGTCATCCCAATACAGCGGGTGTTGCCAGCCTTCGCGCTGCACGGTGGCCCAGCCGTCGGAAAGCCACAGCCCCGGTTCGCGATAGCCGCCCTCGCGCACGAACGCCAGGTACTCGGCGTTGGTCACCAGCCGATTGGCCAGCGCGTGCGGATGCAGCAATTCGCGATGGCGCGGCGTTTCGTTGTCGAACGCAAAGCCTTCCCCATCGTGGCCGGTCTCGACAATGCCTTCGCGCCCGGGGATGAAACGCAGGGGCACCAGCGCACGAGCTTCCGTCGCAGGTGCGGCGTGATAGGCGGGCCGCAGGGGATTGCACCAGAACGCGTGCTTGATGTCGGTCAGCAGCAATTCCTGGTGCTGTTGTTCGTGTTGCAGGCCCAGTTCCACCAGCGTGGTCAGCTCGGCGTCCGCGTGGCTTGCGAACAGCTCGCCCACCGCATCGTCGACGTAGCGCCGATAGGCAAGCACCTCATCCAGCGACGGACGCGACAGCAGCCCGCGCTGCGGTCGCGCATGCATCGGGCCGACCGACTGGTAATAGGAATTGAACAGGTATAGCCACGCTTCGTTGCGCGGCTTCCAGGCCGGATCGCGGGCAAGCACGAACTGCTCGAAGAACCAGCTGGTGTGCGCAAGATGCCATTTGCCGGGGCTGGCATCGGCCATCGACTGTATTTGCAGGTCCTCGGCGGAGAGCCCGGCACACAGGTCGAGGGTGCGCTGGCGCACGCCGCGAAAACGCGCGGCAATGTCGGCCGGTCCAACCGGCGATACCACCACCGTCACCGCTGTCCGTCCCGGGAAATGGCAGCCGCCGCAACAGGAAAGCCGGGCGGCGCAGCGAAGAGGGGGGATCGATACATGGGACGAAGGATGCCGCCCAACGCGTTCACTTTTTGTGACACGCGACCACCGGCGGTGCTTCAGTATTCATCCTGGCGCAGACGGACGGGCCACTGCCCTCCATACCCCCAAAAAAAGAAAAAGCCCGGACTGGCCGGGCTCGTTCTTCGCGATGGCGTGGTTCAGTCGCCGTAGTAACCATCGTCGCGGATATAGCGCGTGTTGGTCGAATCGGTATAGACCGTACGGGTCTCGACCACGCGACGGGTAACCACCGGCGCGCTCTCATAGATCACCGTGCGCGGCTGGCTGTACACCACCGGCTGTTCGTAATACGTGGGCCGCGTGGCGTCGTTGATCAGGCCGATCACCGCGCCGGTGACGATGGCGCCGGCGATCCAGCGGCCGCCGCTCCAGTGCCCGCCATGGTAGCCATGACCGTAGCCATAGCCGTGCCCGCCACGGTAGTAATGCCCGCTGTAATGACCGCCATGGTAGCCACCACCGTAGTGACCACCATGCCCGCGCGCCGAGGCGCCCAGCGGCATGGCCACGGCAGCCAACACTGCCAGGCCGAGGGCCGCGAATTTGCCGGTAACGCCGAAACGCTTGGTCATGAGGTTTTCTCCGTTGTACGCCGCCATGCTCATCCGCGAACGCTTAATATGGACTGAAAGGTTCACTTTTTGATGCGCGCCGTCTCCCAGGGGTTGATGCCGGGGTCGGGCTTGCGCCGGCGCAGCAGCCAGCAACCGTGGATGTCGGCCCGGCGGGCGAAGTCGAACGGGATGCTTGGGGCGGTCCAGTCTTCGATCTCGAAGTGTGTTTCCAGCGCCTCCCGATCCAGCTTGAAGCGGCGGAAATTGTTGGAGAACACGATCACGCCGTCGCGGGTCAGGCGCTCGTTGCAGGCTTCGAGCAGCTTCACGTGGTCGCGCTGCACGTCGAAATCCTCGGCGCGCTTGGAGTTGGAGAAGGTGGGCGGGTCGACGAAGATCAAGCCGTAGTGACCGCGATCGCGGTGCAGGAAATCCAGCGCGTCGAACTGCATCAGCCGATGGCTGGCACCGCTGAAACCGTTCAACGCCAGGTTGCGCGAGGCCCATTCCAGGTAGGTCGCCGACAGGTCCACACTGGTGGTTTCCAACGCACCGCCTGCCGCAGCATGCACGCTGGCGGTGGCGGTATAGGCGAACAGGTTGAGGAAGCACTTGCCGTCGGCCAGTTCGCGCACTTTCGCCCGCACCAGTCGATGATCCAGGAACAGGCCGGTATCGAGGTAGTCGGTGAGGTTGACCAGGAATTTCAGGCCGCCCTCCTCCACCTCGATGAACTCGTTGCGCTGGTCGAGCTGGCCGTACTTGGAGCCGCCCTTGCCGCGCTCGCGGGTCTTGATCGCGATGCGTTCGCGCGGCACGCCCAGCACCTCGCCGGCCACGCGGGCGATCTCGCGCAAACGCAGGCGCGCCACATCGGGCGGCACGTCGGCGGGTGCGCGGTATTCCTGGATATGCAGGTGATCGTCGCCGCTGGTGTCGCCGTAGACGTCGATCGCGGCGGCGTATTCCGGCAGATCCTGATCGTAGGCGCGCCAGCAATGGACGCCTTCGCGGGTCAGCCGCTTGCGCAGGTGCTTGACGTTTTTCTCCAGCCGGTTCTTCAGCATCTGCGCGCCGGCCGACAACGGCTTGGGGTCACGCAGCGCGGTGTCGCGGGGCTTGAGGTCGAACGTCAGCAACACGGTTTCGAGCGCGCCGTTGTAAAGCACGTAACGCTTGTCCGCATGCAGTTGCATCGCCCGGCCCAGCTCCACGTCGCCGGCCAGCACGGCGCCGCGCCAGCCGTTGAAATGGGCGCGCAAGCTCTCGCCCAGGGCGCGATACAGTTTCGGCATCTCGGTGCGATCGCCAAGCCGCTCGCCATACGGCGGGTTGGTGATCACCAGGCCCGACGTGAGGCCCGCGGGCGGCCTGGCGTGGGTCACGTCGAGCCGGTCCAGGGTGAAGAATCCGGCGACGCCCGCTTCCTGCGCATTGCGTTTGGCCGTCTGGATCATGCGCGGGTCGGCGTCGCTGCCGAAGAACTCGCTGCGCAAGGCGCGCAGGCCGGTGTCGGCGCGCTGGCGCGCTTCGTCCAGCAGGCCGCGCCACAGCGCGATGTCGTGCTGTTGCCAGCCCAGGAAACCGAAATAGTCGCGACGCAGGCCGGGCGCCACGTCGGCCGCCATCAAGGCGCCTTCGATCAGCAACGTGCCCGAACCGCACATCGGATCAAGCAGTGCGCCGCCAGCCGCATAGATTTCCGGCCAGCGCGCGCGCAACAGCATCGCGGCGGCCAGGTTTTCCTTCAG
>DATJCF010000129.1:0-1909 GCA_035514935.1 Rhodanobacter sp.
CAGGCCCTGCGGCGCCCACGGCATCGGCTTGCGCGTGGTGGCATAGATCGGCCCCAGCGCCACGTAGTCGGGTGATGCCGCCAGCGCGCGGTCCAGTTCGGCATGGTCGTGCGTGCTGATGCCCAGCCGCATGCCGCGCCCGCGGATCGCCTTCAGATCCGCGTCGAGCAGGTCCTGCTGGCCGAGGTGGATGAAGTCGGCGCCTTCGTCCAGTGCGATCTGCCAATGGTCGTTGACCACCAGTTGCACTCCCTGCCAGCGACAGACCGCCAGTGCGGCGCGAACCTCGCGACGGATCACGTCCGCTGGCTGCGCCTTGAGCCGCAACTGCACCAGTTCGATGCCGAGCGGCGCCAGCCGGCCGACCCAGTCGGCGCTGTCCACGATGGGGTAGAACGGCGGCAGCGCGATCATGCCAGCCACGCCCGGCCCGCGATTGGCGTCGAAGGTTCGGCCAGGTCGCGCGGTGCCATCGGCTGGGCTTCGAAACCCGCGCGGCCCGCCTCGATCGCGCGGGCAAACGCACCGGCCATCGCCACCGGATCGCCGGCCATCGCCACCGCGGTGTTCAGCAGCACGCCATCGAAACCCAGCTCCATCGCCTCCACCGCGTGCGATGGCCGGCCGATGCCGGCGTCGATGATCAGTGGCACGTCGGGAAAGTGCGCGCGCAAGGCGCGCAGGCCGAAGCTGTTGTTCAGCCCGCGCCCGCTGCCGATCGGCGCGCCCCATGGCATCAGCACGCGGCAACCGGCCTGCAACAACCGGTCGGCCACGACCAGGTCTTCGGTGGTGTACGGAAACACCTCGAAGCCATCGGCGCACAACTGGGCCGCCGCCTCGACCAGGCCGAACACATCCGGCTGCAGCGTGTCGGCGTCGCCGATCACTTCCAGCTTGATCCACGGTGTCTGGAAGATGTCGCGCGCCATCCGCGCGGTGGTCACCGCCTCCTTCGCCGAGTGGCAACCGGCCGTGTTCGGCAACACGCGCACGCCCAGGTCGCGGATCAATGACCAGAAACCCTGCCCGCTGCGTTGTCCGCCCGACTCGCGCCGCAGCGACACGGTGACCACCTCGGCGCCCGACGCGCGCACCGCGTCGGCCAGCATCGCCGGCGAGGGGTAGCGGGCGCTGCCCAGCAGCAGGCGCGATCTCAGTTCGATGCCATAGAGCTGCATGGCTCAGCCTCCCTGCATCGGCGCGAGGATTTCCAGCGCATCGCCGTCAGCCAACGTGGTGGTTTCGCGACGATCGGCAGGCACGAAGACGCCGTTGAGCGCCGTGGCCACGATGGCCTGTCGGTAACCGAGCGCATCCAGCGCCTGCGACAAGGTGGTGGCGTGCACGTCGTGCGTGGCGCCGTTCACGAGGAGATGCATGCATTTGCCTCCGGAATGTTGGCCAGCGCCATCTGCGCGGCCTGCTGCGCCATCGCGGGCGAGAGCAGGAAGCCGTGGCGATAGAGGCCGTTGACGTGGATGACGTTGCCGCGGTGGAACACACGCGGCAGGTTGTCGGGAAAGGCGGGACGCACGCCCACGCCCAGTTCCAGGATCTGCGCCTCGGCAAACGCCGGGTGCAGCGCGTAGACGGCGTTGAGCAGATCCATCGCCGAACGCACGGTGACCGGGCCGTGGCTGCTGCTTTCCAGCAAGGTGCCGCCCAGCATGAAAACGCCCTGGCCGCGGGGGATCACATACACCCCGAAGCGCGGATGCAGCAGGCGCACGGGGCGGGTGAGATGGATGTCGGGGGCGCGCAACATGATCATTTCGCCACGCACGCCGCGCAGATCCTCCAGCGTGTCGCGGGCGGCGATGCCACGGCAATCGATCACGCGACCGGCCACCACCCGCTCGACATCGGCGTCCACGCCGTAGCGGATCGTCACGCCCATCGCATCCAG
>DATJCF010000130.1:0-14742 GCA_035514935.1 Rhodanobacter sp.
GCGCACCTGTCGCGCGATCACGCGGGCGCTGGCCAGGCCGTCCAGACGTCCATCCAGCAACAGCAGGTCGGCGTGCGCCTGGGCCAGGCCGGTGCCGCTGTCGAGCGCGGCGGAGACGTCGGCGCCGGCCAGGATGGGGGCGTCGTTGGTGCCGTCGCCCACGGCCAAGGTGACGTGGCCCCGCGCGCGCGCCGCCTGCAGTACGGCGAGTTTGTCCGCCGGCGACTGCCGTGCGTGCCAGTCGCTGATATCCAGCGTGGCGGCCAGCGGGGCGACGCGTTCGGTCACATCGCCGCTGGCGATCGCGCAGGCGACGTTGTCGGCGCGAAGAAACGCCACGATGGCAGCGGCATCCGGCCGTGCCCGTTCGTCCAGGTGGAACGCGGCGATGGCGCCTTGCGCATCGGCCAGTACCAGCGTGCCAGCCGCCAGTGTTGATGCGTTTTTCCCGCTGGGTTCCAGCGCGAAATCCGCGCGACCCAGGCGCAGGGCGCGGCCTTCCAGTTCGCCACGGAGGCCCGCGCCGGCGATGACCTGCACCGCAGTGGCGCGTATCGGCGTTCCATGCGCAGCGGCTTCCGTGGCCAGCGCGCGGGCCAGCGGGTGCGAGCTTTCGCGTGCCAGCGCGGCGGCCCATTGCAAGGCATGGACGGGATCGTCGCCGCGCAACGGTTCCACCGCGGCCAGCGACAGTTGCGGTGTGGCCAGCGTGCCGGTCTTGTCGAACAGCGCGAAATCGACGCGCGCCAGCGGTTCCAGCGCCGCGCTGTCGGTTACCAGCACACCGCGCTGCGCCAGTACGCCCAGCGCGCGGGTGAGGGTGGCCGGCAAGGTCAGCGCGAAAGCGCAGGGGCACGCCACCACCAGCACGGCCACCGCGGCCTCGAACGCGCGCGAGGGATCGACCAGCAACCAGCCCAGCGCGGTCAGCACCGTCAGCAACAACACGCGGGCGACGAAGCGACTGGCGTCGCGCTCACTGGCCAACATCGAGGGCGAGCGCGCCTGCCGCGCCCTCGCCGCCAATGCGCCAAGCCGCGCGGCGGTGGTTTGCGAGCCGCTGAATTCCACCCGCAGTTGCGCCGGCCCAGTCAGCACCACGCTGCCGGCCACCAGCCGCTCGCCGGCATGCCGGGTTACCGGACGCGATTCGCCGGAAAGCAGCGCTTCGTCGACGCTCACCGTGTTGCCTTCCAGTGCACCGTCGGCGGGCACCGTGCCGCCTTCGCTGACGTGCACCAGGTCGCCGGGGACCAGCTCGATCGCGGCCACGGTTTCCAGCTGGCCGTCGCTGCGGCGGCGTTCGGCCAGCAGCGGCGTGGCATCGATCACCGCATCGCCCAGCGCACCGCTGCGATGGCGCGCACGCAGTTCCAGGTAGCGCCCACCCAGCAGCAGAAAGACGAACATGCTCACCGAGTCGAAATAGATCTCGCCATCGCCGCGCAGCGTATTGATCGAACTGGCCAGGAACACCAGCGCCACCGCCAGCGCCACCGGCAGGTTGATCCCCAGTCGCCGCTGGCGCAGCTCCGCGCGCGCGCCCGCAAAGAACGGTTGCGCCGAATAGAACACCACCGGAATCGTGGACAGCAGGCTCAGCCAGCGGAACAGCCCGCGAGTGGTGAAATCCACGAAATCGACCGCGCCGATGTACATCACGAAGGCGTACGTCATCACCTGCATCGCAAACATGCCGCCGACCAGCAGGCGCTTCAGCGCCGCATGCATTTCGATGGCGCGGGCGTCGTCGATGCTGTCGTGGCGCAGCGGTTGCGCGGTGCAATGCGTGCTGGCGAAAACGGCGAGCAGGCGCGGCAACGGCGTGCGCCGCGCATCCCACACCACCCGCACGCGTCCGGCCGGTGCATCGATGGCCACGCGTTTCACGCCGGGCAGGGCGTGGATCAACTGCTCCAGGGTCAGGACCTGGCGGGCGTCGTGCAGGCCGTCGACACGCAGGGCGATTTCGCTGCGGCCATCGCGGCGCGGGCGCATGACCTGCGCGGCGAGTTGTGGATGCGCCCAGGCCGCGTAGGCATTCATCGCGAACTGGCGGACGGTGGGCCGTGGCTGCTGTGCGCAGCGGACGGCACGCCGAACAGGCCGCTGCCGGCGTGTTCCACCGGCGTATCGGGATGATGCGCGGCGACCACGATGATCCACACGCAACCAGCCAGCGAAGCCACGAACAGCACCGCTCCCAACCACACGATGGGCTGGCGATACCATGCTGTCCTGGCGGGTGCCGGCACCGGGTCAGCGCTGGGCATGGCCTTGCCCCGCGGCGGCATCGCCCTGGTGCGAGAGGTGGTAGACGTAAGCTGCCAGTACGCGGATCTGGTCACTGGTCAGGCGCGTGCTCCACGCCGGCATGGCGCCCTGGCGGCCACCGCCGATCGAGTGCTCGATGTCTTCCAGCGTGCCGCCGTGCAACCAGATGTGGTCGGTGAGGTTGGGCGCGCCCAATGCGGGATTGCCCTTGCCGTCGGGACCGTGGCAGGCCGCGCAGGTGGTGAACAGCGGCTTGCCGGCGGCAGCCTTGGCTGCGTCGTGCGGCGAGTCGGACAGGCTCAACACGTACTGGGCCAGGTTCTTGACGTTGTCCTCGCCCAGGCTCGCCCACGGCGGCATCAGGCCGCTGCGGCCGTCATGGATGCTGGCCAGGATGTCCGCACCGCTACCGCCGTACAACCAGTCGCTGTCGGTCAGGCTGGGTGCGCCCACCTTGACGTTGCCGTAGCCGCCGCGGCCGTGGCAGGCGGCGCAATTGTCCACAAACAGCCGGCCACCCATCTGCAGCGCGGCCGAGTCATTGGCCAATTGCTCCACCGGGTACTCGCGAAAGCGCTCCAGCAGTGCGTCCAGCTTCGCGTCGTTGGCCGCCTCGTCCCTGGCCAGTTCGCCGTGCGAGGTCCAGCCGAGGATGCCTTTGTGATTGCCGAATCCCGGGTAAAGCACGAGGTAGGCGAACCCAGCCAGGAACATCGCGCCGGAAAACAGCAGCCACCACAGCGGCAGCTTGCGCACGCCTTCGCGCACCGTGCCGTGTGCCCAGACGTGACCGCTGGTCTGGTCGGGCAGGGTGGGGATCTTCGCCCGCGGCGCCCACAGGAAAAGGAAGAACGTGATGCCCAGGTTCAGCACCACCAGAAACATTACCCACAGCGACAGTCCAGTGGTCACGGCTGCTCGCTCCCCTTGTTGTCGGTGATGTCCTTGTTGGCAATGTCGCGCGGATCGGGCAGCGGGCCCTCGGGCTTGTCTTCCATCGGAATCTCCGACATCCGCTTGAACGTTGAACGATGGCGCTTGCGCCAGGCCCAGGCCCAGATGCCGATGAAGATCAGCATCAGCACCACGGTCACCACGCCGGTGATATGGCCCCAGATCGGATTCATCATGGCTTGTCTCCGTGACCGACGGGCACCGGTACGGCGGCGACCGGCTCGTTCTTGATGCCGAGCCCCTGCAGGTAGGCGATCAGCGCATCCATCTCGGTCTTGCCGGCCAGCGACTCGTTGGCCTTGGCGATGTCGTCGTCGGTGTACGGATCACCCAGTCGGCGCAGCGTGCGCATGCGCGCCTGCACGTCGGCGACGTCCAGCTTGTTGTCATTCAGCCACGGATACGCCGGCATGTTCGACTCGGGCTCCACCTGGCGCGGGTCCTCCAGGTGCAGGCGTTGCCAGTGGTCGGAATACTTGCCGCCCACGCGCGCCAGATCCGGCCCGGTGCGCTTGGAGCCCCACTGGAACGGACGGTCGTAGACCGACTCCTCCGCGGTGGAAAAATGCCCGTAGCGCTGCGTTTCCGCCCGCAAGGCTCGGATCATCTGCGAGTGGCACAGGTAGCAACCTTCGCGCACATACACGTCACGACCGGCCAGGCGCAGCGCGTCATAGGGTTTCACCCCCGGCGGTGCCTTGACCGAATGCGCCTGGATGAAAAGAGGCGTGATCTCGGCCAGGCCGCCGATGGACACCATGATCGCAATCAGGACGCCGAGCAGGCCGGCGTGCTTCTCGATGACTTCGAAATGTTTATAGGCCATGGTTGAGCTCTATTTGAAGAGTGCGGCGATGGATGGCCGCCTTTGGGCTTGCAGGGCCGGAATGGTTTGCAGAATCGGTAGCCCGATCGAAGTGGCGATCATGGACGAGCGCATCAGCCAAGCTCCTCAATTGGCCGCAGGCAGTGGCACCGGCACCTGGTGCGGGTAAGGCTCGGGGATCGGTACGGGAATCGGCTTGATCAAACGAGCGCGCGCGTCGGCCGCGGTGTGCCACAGGTTCCACGCCATGATCACCATGCCGCTGAGCACGAACACGCCGCCCAGCCAGCGGATCCAGTACATCGGCTTGACCGCGATGAGGCTGTCGATGAACGCGTACGCCAGCGAGCCATCGGGCAGCGTCTTGCGCCACATCAGGCCTTCGGTGACACCGGCCGTCCACATCGAACCCACGTAAAGCAGCAGGCCCATGGTGTGGATCCAGAAGTGCCACTCCATACCCTTGCGCGAGTACATTTTTTCCTGGCCCAGCGCGCGCGGCGCCATGGCGTACAGCGAGCCGATGGTGATCATCGCCACCCAGCCCAGCGAGCCCGAGTGCACGTGGGCGATGGTCCAGTCGGTGTAGTGGGACAGCGAGTTCACCGTCTTGATCGCCATCATCGAGCCTTCGAAGGTCGAGGCGGCGTAGAACACCAGCGACAGCACCATGAACTTGGCCGCCGGGTCCATCTTCAGCCTGTGCCACGAGCCGTTGAAGGTGAGCAGGCCGTTCGCCGCCGAACCCAGGCTGGGCATCAGCAGCACCAGCGAGAACGCCATGCCCACCGACTGCACCCAGTCGGGCAGGGCGGTGTACATCAGGTGGTGCGCGCCCGCCCACATGTACACCGAGATCAGCGCCCAGAAGTTGACGATCGAGAAGCGGTAGCTCCACAGCGGCTGCTGCGCCTGCCGCGGCACGAAGTAATACATCATGCCGAGGAAGCCGGCGGTGAGGAAGAACGCCACTGCGTTGTGGCCGTACCACCACTGCACCATGGCATCGACCACGCCCGAGTAGATCGGATACGACTTGAACAGCGACGCCGGCAAGGCGAGGTTGTTGACGATGTGCAGCAGGCCGACGGCAATGATGAAGGCGCCGTAGTACCAGTTCGCCACGTAGATGTGCTTGATCCGGCGCCGCGTCAGGCTGCCGAAGAACACCACGCCGAAGCTCACCCACACGATCGCGATCAGGATGTCGATGAACCACTCCGGCTCGGCGTATTCCTTGCTCTGGGTGATGCCCAGCGGCATCGTCACCATCGCCAGCACGCAGACCAGTTGCCAACCCCAGAAGGTGAAGCCGGCCAGCCTGGTGAACGCCAGCCGCGCATGGCCGGTGCGTTGCACCACGTAATAGCAGGTACCCATCAGCGCCGAACCGCCGAAGGCGAAGATCACGCCGAAGGTGTGGTCGGGCCGGATGCGGCTGAAGGTCAGCCACGAGGTGTCGAAGTTCAGCGCTGGCCAGGCCAGTTCGGCAGCGGCATAGACGCCCACCGACATGCCGATGATCCCCCATACGGCGGCGGCCAGCAGAAACTGACGCACCACTCTGTCGTTGTAATACTCGGTGTTCGGCATGCGGATCCCCGACGGTTAACTGCGCTATTTTGCGTAAAGCGTGACGCGATGCCATGACGCCAATCAAGCCGCTGCGACAATGCGTACCGAACTGCCCGGTGCGCTCCCAGTCTGGCAGCTTCGGCTTGCAGCTTTCGTGAAAGATATCCCGTGCCGCTCGATGGCGCGCGCCGGCCACCTTCGCCCCATGGCGCCGTCGGGCCGGGTCATCGGAGGCGCGCCGGTGATCGGTTATCCTTGGCGCTGTTTTCCCGAACAAGAAGCATGAGCGAAATGGTTACCCAGGTGCCTCTCACGGCAGGCCCGGCCCCGCGCCGACACGGTGTTGCCGTGCAGGTCGGCAAGGTTCGCGTCGGTGGCAACGCGCCGATCGTGGTGCAGTCGATGACCAATACCGACACCGAGGACGCCGCCAGTACCGCCAGGCAGGTTGCCGAGCTGGCCCGCGCCGGCTCCGAGCTGGTACGCATCACGGTCAACACGCCGGCCGCCGCCGCCGCGGTGCCGCGGATCGCCGAGCGGCTGGCGATGATGGGCGTGGACGTGCCGCTGGTGGGCGACTTCCACTACAACGGTCACCAGTTGCTGGAACGCGAGCCGGCCTGCGCCGAGGCGCTGGCCAAGTACCGCATCAATCCAGGCAACGTGGGTTTCGGGACCAAGCGCGATACCCAGTTCGCGTCGATCATCGAGATGGCCCTGCGTTACGCCAAACCGGTGCGTATCGGCGTCAACTGGGGCTCGCTGGACCAGAGCATGCTGGCCGCGCTGATGGACGAGAACGCGCAGCGCGCCGAGCCGTGGGACGCCTCGCGGGTGGCGCGCGAGGCGCTGATCCGCTCGGTGCTGGAGTCGGCCGCCAAGGCGGAGGAGATCGGCCTGGGCCGCGACCGCATCATCCTGTCGTGCAAGGTCTCCGGCGTGCAGGAGCTGATCGCCGTGTACCGCGACCTGGCCGCGCGCTGCGATTACGCCTTGCATCTGGGCCTGACCGAGGCGGGCATGGGCTCCAAGGGCATCACCGCGTCCAGCGCCGCGCTGGCGGTGCTGTTGCAGGAAGGCATCGGCGACACCATCCGCATCTCGCTCACGCCCGAGCCGGGCGCGTCGCGCACCGGCGAGGTGATCGTGGCGCAGGAGCTGCTGCAGACGATGGGGCTGCGCTCGTTCACCCCGCTGGTCACCGCCTGCCCGGGTTGCGGCCGCACCACCAGCGAGTTCTTCCAGGTGCTGGCCAAGACCGTGCAGGAACACGTGCGCGAGCAGATGCCGCTGTGGCGGGTGAAGTACGACGGGGTGGAGAACCTCACCCTGGCCGTGATGGGCTGCATCGTCAACGGGCCGGGCGAATCCAAACACGCCAATATCGGCATCTCGCTGCCGGGCAACGGCGAGGCGCCCGCCGCACCGGTATTCATCGACGGCGAAAAGGCGATGACCCTGCGCGGCGACAATATCGCCAACGAATTCGTGGGCATTTTGGACGATTACGTGGAGCGCAAGTACACCGCGCGCACGAGCTGATGGATGCGTCACAATGCGCGGGTGCGGTTTTCTTCACACTGAGTGGACAACTCGTGTGGTGATTCCTTGCGCGAGACCTCCTCAATGGGATGCCTATCCGTGACGAAACGCCCCCAGCTGCGCACCGTCGTGCTCTACGTGACAGTGTCCGCGCTGTGGATATGGCTTTCCGATCACGCCTTGAATGCGCTGGTCGAAGGTCGCGCCGAGCTGGCGTTCCTGCAAAGCATCAAGGGCTGGTTTTTCGTGCTGGGCACCGGCGTGTTGCTCTACTGGGTGCTTGGCCGCGACATGCACCATCTGCAGCAGGCCAATCAGCGGCTGCTGGACGGGCAGGAGCAGGCGCTGCGCGTGCTGGTGTCGGCGATCGACATCCGGCACAAGGAAACCGGCGATCATTCCGGCCGCGTCATGCGCATGGCCACCGGCCTGGCACACGTGGCGGGGGTGCATGGCGATGCGCTGCGCAATCTCTCGTTCGGCGCCTTGCTGCATGACATCGGCAAGCTGGCTGTGCCCGACGCCATCCTGGTCAAGCCGGGCAGGCTCGACGAAGGCGAGATCGCCGTCATGCGCCAGCATGCGCGGTTCGGCGGCGACATGCTGCAACGGGTGGACTTCCTGCGCGGCGCCAGCGACATCCCCTACAGCCACCACGAACGCTGGGACGGCGCCGGCTATCCCGTCGGCCTGCGCGGCGAAGCCATCCCGCTGGCGGCGCGGATCTTCAGCGTCGTCGACATCTGGGATGCGCTGATTTCCCCCCGCGTCTACAAACCCGCCTGGCCCGAAGCCGACGTCCTCGACTACCTGCGCAAGGTGGCCGGCAGCCAGCTCGACCCACGCCTGGTGGCGCTGTTCATCGAGCACTACGACGACATCAAGGCGCTGGGCGAACCTCCGGACAAGGTCGAACCGCCGCGGCGTTCCGCGCACTCGTAGGAGCGAACCTTGTGCGCGATGCCCTTCGTCATGCCGGGAAAAAAGCCTCGCGCACTGGGTGCGCTCCTGCGGCTATTCGCAGGGCTGAATCAGTTCGTCGGTAAATGCCGCCCAATTGCCAGGCTGGCCGGGTCGGCGGCGCAAGGTGGCCACGTCCTGCAGATACTGCGCGCGCGGTATCTCGACGGCGCCGAGGCTCACGGTGTGTGCGTTGGCCACCTGGGTGTCGATCAGCGGGAAATCCCAGCCGTGCAGCAGTTTGGCCAGGGCAACCAGCGCCAGCTTGGATGCGCCGCTCTGGCGGCTGAACATCGACTCGCCGCAGAACAGTTGCCCCAGCGCAATGCCATAGACGCCGCCGATCAGTTGCGTGCCCTCCCAGACTTCGAGGCTGTGGGCGTGGCCCAGGTGATAAAGGCGGTTGTAGGCATCGATCATCGCCGGCACGATCCAGGTGCCCGAGGCTTCCCGGCGCGGCGCGGCGCAGCCGCGAACCACCGCGTCGAACGCATGGTCCAGGGTGAGGTGCCAATGCTTGCCCGCCAACTGCCGGCGCAGGCTGCGGTTGATGCGCAGGTCCCGCGTGTGCAGCACGCAGCGCGGATCGGGCGACCACCACAGGATCGGCTCGCCATCGCTGAACCACGGGAAGATGCCCTTGCCGTAGGCGGCCAGCAAACGCGTCGGCGAAAGGTCGCCGCCGAACGCCAGCAGGCCGTTGGGTTCCGTCAACGCCTGCCGGGGATCCGGGAACGACGCCGGCGCATCCGGATCGAGCAGGGGCAGCCGGATCACGATGGCAGGTCGTGCGGTGAGCCGGGTTCGTTGTCCTCGCGCGCCGTCTCGCGGGTCTTCGCGTACGGGCTGTGCGCCAGCAGTTCGGCCGCGTAGCTGTCCACCGCTTCCGCTTCGTGGATCAGCGCATCCGCCACCGCAGCGCGGAAACCGGGGTTGACCAGGAAATGCCGCGAATGCGTGCGCACCGGCAGAAAGCCGCGCGCCAGCTTGTGCTCGCCCTGTGCGCCGGGCTCGAAACGTTGCAGACCCTGCGCGATGGCGTAGTCGATGCCGCGGTAATAGCACAGCTCGAAATGCAGCCCCGGCACGTCCACCGATGCACCCCAGTAGCGCCCATACAACACACCGCCGCCCTGGATGAACAGCGCCATCGCCACGATGGTATCGCCGTCGCGCGCCAGCGCCAGTTGCGCAGTCTGGCCCAGTTCGCCCAGGTGGCTGAAGAATGCGGCGGTCAGCGCGGCGTGGTTGCCCTTGGCGTCGAAGGTGGCTTCGTACAGCGCGTGCACGCGGCGCCATTCGAGCAGACTGAGGCTGTCGCCGCTGCGCCATTCGATGGCAAGGCCGCTGGCCGCCACCTGCTGGCGCTCGCGCAGGATGTTCTTGCGCTTCTTGTGATTGAGCGTGGCCAGGAACGCCGGGAAATGACGGTAGCCGTGGTTGTGCCAGTGGAACTGCACGTCCGACCGCACCAGCCAATCCTCATCGAACGCCTCGGTTTCGGCCGTTTCCAGAAAATTGGCATGCACCGAGGAAAGCCCCAGCTCCTCGGCTTCGCCGCGCATCGCCTCGACCAGCGCCCGTTGCAGCAAGGCGGTTTGCCCATCGTTGCCGGCCAGCAACCGTGGCCCGGTCACAGGCGAGTAGGGCACGCCGTTGAGCAGTTTCGGGTAGTACTCGCCGCCGGCCTGCTGCCAGGCGCGCGCCCAGCTGAAATCGAACACGAACTCGCCGTGCGAGTTGCCCTTGAAGTACAGCGGCGCAGCGGCAATCAGCCGCTCGCGTTCGTAAATACCCAGATGGTGCGGCTGCCAGCCCCAGTCCGGACGGACGCAGCCGGAGCGCTCCAGCGTAGCCAGGAACGCATGCGAGACGAACGGATTGTCGTCGCCACGCAGCGCGTCCCACGCCGCGGCAGGCAGCTCGGCAATGGCGTCGTGGAAGCGGGTGGTAAGCATGGAGTGCGACCTGTAGGAGCGCACCCTGTGCGCGATGCTTTTCGTCGCGTAACGAAGAGCCATCGCGCACAGGGTGCGCTCCTACATGTCAAGCCACCGGCGTCTGCTGATCCAGCCAGCGCTCGGCATCCAGCGCGGCCATGCAGCCGAAGCCGGCCGAGGTGATCGCCTGGCGGTAGACGTGATCGGCCACGTCGCCGGCGGCGAACACGCCTTCGACCGAGGTCATCGTGGCCATGCCTTGCTGGCCGCTGTGGATCCTGATGTAGCCATCGTGCATGTCGAGCTGGCCCTGGAAGATGCCGGTGTTGGGCGTGTGGCCGATCGCCACGAAGAAGCCGGTGGCCTCGATGTCGCGGGTGGTGCCGGAGTTGACGTCCTTCACGCGTACGCCGGTGACGCCGGAGTCGTCGCCCAGTACCTCGTCCACGCTGTGGTTCCACACCAGCTCGATCTTGCCGGCGGCGGCCTTCTCGAACAGCTTGTCCTGCATGATCTTCTCGGCGCGCAGCTTGTCGCGACGATGCACCAGGTAGACCTTGCTGGCGATGTTGGACAGGTACAGCGCCTCTTCCACGGCGGTATTGCCGCCGCCGATCACCACCACCGCCTGCTCGCGGAAGAAGAAGCCGTCGCAGGTGGCGCAGGCGGACACGCCCTTGCCCTTGAACTTCTCCTCCGAGGCGATGCCCAGGTACTTCGCGGTGGCGCCGGTGGTGATGATCAACGCGTCGGCGGTGTAGTCACCGGAATCGCCGCGCAGCCGGAACGGCCGCTGCTTCAGGTCCGCCGTGTGGATGTGGTCGAAGATCATCTCGGTGTGGAAGCGCTCGGCGTGTTCGGCCATGCGCTGCATCAGTGCCGGACCCTGCAGGCCCTCGACGTCGCCCGGCCAGTTGTCCACGTCGGTGGTGGTCATCAGCTGGCCGCCCTGCTGCAGGCCGGTGATCATGGTCGGCTTGAGGTTGGCGCGCGCGGCGTAGACCGCCGCGGTGTAGCCGGCGGGGCCGGAGCCGAGGATCAGCAGTCGACTGTGCTTGGGAACGGTGTTCATTTTTGCCAGTTACTCCGCGGAGTTTTGCAGCGGTTGCGGGATGGTGTGCGCTGGGACGGTTGTCCGGGGTTGCCCGCGCAAGCCGTTGATCCGGCAGTCGCTGTGCGTCGATGACGCGTGGCAGGGTCCTGAAAAATCGCCGGTCCAGCGGCGCACCGTTATAATCCTCGTCAGCTTTCGACGGCCATGGCGCGCGGTCGCGGCTTTTCGCGAAGGCTTGCGCATGACCGACGATAGCGGCGGTTCAGTCGGCAAGGATGGGGAATCGAAGCCGCTGATTCAAGGCGAACGGCAGGCCCGGCGTCGCCGCGGTGGTTTCCCGCCACACTTCTCCCTCGACAGGATTTGCCTTCATGACCCGCAAGACCCGAAATCCCGGCACTGGCGGTGCCCCTGACGGCAAGCTGGTACAACCGGCGTTGCAAGGTATGCTCTGACGTTGGTCAACAGGAAGAGGTCGTCCATGGCGACACGCAGCACGAACGCCAGACAACCGGCCCGGGAAGGCCTCAGCGAGGAGTTGAAACGACGCCTGCGCGAAGCCGGCGCGCTGCTGTTGTTGCCGCTGGCGCTGTACCTGCTGGTGTGCCTGTTCAGCTACAACCCGATGGACCCGAGCTGGTCGCACGTGGGCAGCGCCGATCACGCGCGCAACTTCGGCGGCATGCTGGGCGCGTATGTGGCCGACCTGCTGCGCTATCTGTTCGGCGTGGTGGCGTATGCGTTCCCGCTGCTGCTGGTCCTGCTGGGCGTGAACGTGCTGCGCCACAGGGCCGAGCCCAGCGGCAGTCGCTGGGAGCCCTCGTTGCGGCTGATCGGCTCGGTGTTCTTCTTCATCACCGCGCCGGGCCTGTGCTGGCTCAATTTCCCCGACAGCGGCATGGCCCCCCAGGGCGCCGGCGGCATGATCGGCGAGGCGGTGGGCAAGGGGCTGCAATACGTTTTTGGCTACAAGGGCGCACCGCTGCTGTTGCTGGCGGTGTTCCTGGTGGCGGTGACGCTGGCCACCGGGCTGTCGTGGTTCAAGGTGATGGACTGGACCGGGCACACGGTGCTGCGGCTGACCGAGATGGTTCGCGAGCGCCTGCGCCAGGCGCCGCAGGAACGCGCTGCGCGGCTGGCGCGCACCGAGCGCGCGGCAGTGAAGAAAGACGACGCGGTGAAACAGGCGAAACGCGAGCCGGTACGGATCGAATCGGCCCCCGCGCCGGTGACCAAAAGCGAGCGCGCCCGGCTGGAAACGCAGATTCCGCTGTTCGTGGGCGCCGCCGCACCGGGCGAGCTGCCGCCGCTGTCGCTGCTGGACGAGGCGCCGGAGCAGGGCCCGGGCTATTCGGAAGAAACGCTCGAAGTGCTGTCGCGCCAGGTGGAGTTGAAGCTGAAGGATTTCCGCATCGAGGCCAAGGTGGTGGGTGTGTACCCCGGCCCGGTGATCACCCGCTTCGAGCTGGAGCCGGCCGCCGGCGTGCGCGGTTCGCAGGTATCCAGCCTGGACAAGGACATCGCCCGCGGCCTGTCCGTGGTGAGCGTGCGCGTGGTCGACGTGATCCCCGGCAAGAACGTGATCGGCCTGGAGATCCCCAACACCCGCAAGCAGATCGTCTACCTCTCCGAGATCCTGCGCTCGGACAAGTACGACCAGATGAAGTCGCCGCTGGCGCTGGCGCTGGGCAAGGACATCGGCGGCAAGCCGGTGGTGGTCGACCTGGCCAAGATGCCGCACCTGCTGGTCGCCGGCACGACCGGTTCCGGCAAGTCCGTGGCGGTCAACGCGATGGTGTTGAGCCTGCTGTACAAGGCCAGCGCGAAAGACGTGCGGATGATCATGATCGATCCGAAGATGCTGGAGCTCTCGGTGTACGAGGGCATCCCGCACCTGCTGGCGCCGGTGGTCACCGACATGAAGGAAGCGGCCAACGCGCTGCGCTGGTGCGTGGCCGAGATGGAGCGCCGCTACAAGCTGATGGCCGCGGTGGGCGTGCGCAACCTGGCCGGCTTCAACAAGAAGGTGAAGGACGCCGAGAACGCCGGCCAGCCGCTGCTTGATCCACTGTTCCGCCCCAGTCCCGAGATGCCCAACCTGGCCGCCGAGCCGCTGGAGCCGCTGCCGAACATCGTGGTGATCATCGACGAATTCGCCGACATGATGATGATCGTCGGCAAGAAGGTGGAAGAACTCATCGCCCGCCTGGCGCAGAAGGCGCGCGCCGCCGGCGTGCACCTGATCCTGGCCACCCAGCGTCCGTCGGTGGATGTGATCACCGGCCTGATCAAGGCCAATATCCCCACCCGCATCGCGTTCCAGGTGTCCAGCAAGATCGACTCGCGCACGATCCTCGACCAGTCCGGCGCCGAGGCACTGCTGGGCCACGGCGACATGCTGTATCTGCCGCCGGGCACCGCCACGCCCGAGCGCGTGCACGGCGCCTTCGTCGATGACCACGAGGTGCACGGCGTCGTGAACTGGCTGAAATCCCAGGGCGAGCCCAACTACATCGAAGGCGTGCTGGAGGAAGTGCAGGCCACCAGCGACGGCAAGTTCATCAATGATTCCGGCATCCCGCAGGATGGCGAGGAGGGCGGCGACGCCGAGGCACAGCTGTACGACAAGGCCGTCGCCATCGTCACCCAGACCCGCCGCGCCTCCATCTCCGGCGTGCAGCGTCATCTGCGCATCGGCTACAACCGCGCCGCCCGACTGGTCGAACAGATGGAGCAGGACGGCGTGGTCAGCGCCCCCCAGCACAACGGCAACCGCGAAGTGCTGGCGCCGCCGCCGCCGCGGGATTGAGCCGTGGCGATGCGGGATGCGGGATGCGGGATGCGGGAAAATTGTAGGAGCGACTTCAGTCGCGATGCTCTTGTTCCGGGGCTTTATCGAAAAGCATCGCGACTGAAGTCGCTCCTACAGAGAAGCACGCTCCGGTTAAGCCAATACGCACCACAATCCGCACCGCCATCGCTTTGGGAATCCCGATGAAACGCCTCACCCTCGCTGCCGTCCTCCTGCTGCTGTCGTTCGTGACCCAGGCCGCCACCGGGCCGGCCCGCGCGCGGCTGGATGCGTTTGCGCAGAACCTGCATTCGCTGACCGGTCATTTCAGCCAGACCTTGATCGACATCAACGGGCACGGCAGCAAGACCAGTGCGGGCACGCTGGCGCTGCAGTCGCCGCGGCAGTTTCGCTGGGAGACGCTGACGCCGTACAAGCAGACCATCGTCGCTGACGGCAGCCGCGTGTGGATGTACGACCCGGAGCTGGACCAGGTCACCGTGCGGATCCAGAGCGCCGAGGAAGCGCACAGCCCGCTCACCGTGCTGACCGACGTGTCGCAGCTGGACCGCAACTTCAAGGTGGCCGAACGCGGCGAGCGCGATGGCCTGCAATGGCTGCGGCTCACCTCCACCGCCAAGGACCCGCAATTCGATTACGCGGACCTGGGTTTCGACGCCCATGGCCTGGCGCGCATGAGCTTCCGCGACCAGCTCGGTTCCACCACGGACATTCGCTTTTCCGACTGGCAGCGCAACGTGGCCGTTCCGCCGTCGACCTTCAATTTCGTGCCGCCGCCGGGTGCCGACGTGATCGGCGATGCGCC
>DATJCF010000131.1:0-2522 GCA_035514935.1 Rhodanobacter sp.
GGGGCTCGCAGATGCAGCAGCCGCTGGCCATCGCCATCATCTCCGGCATGCTGGTGCAGCTGCCGCTGGTGCTGCTGGTGATGCCGGTGCTGTACGCGCTGCTGCGTCGCCGCGACAAGACGCAGGGGCCGGATTCAACGCGTCAGTGACCCCGTTCGACCTCGCCGCGTTCAGGGTGCCGGCGACGTTGCTGGCCGCGGAACGATCGTGATCGTCGCGCTGGCTGACACCACAGGAACGAAACCGACACGTGCCACGCCCTTTGCATCCGGCGTGGATTCGCACCGCGTGGCGAAGCAGGTCAGCCTGGCGACGACGCGCCGCTGGCCGCCTGTTTCGGTGAAAGCCTCGCGCACCATTCGGCGGCCGCGGTTGCCACGGCCACGGCATGCTTCCCGCGGGTATCCAGCGCGGCGTTGGCGCCGCCGTAAGGCGCGTACTTGGTCGGGTCGGTCACCGAGAACAAGCCAAGGGTCGGCGTGCCGCTGGCGGCAGCCAGGTGCATGACGCCGCAATCGGCGCTGATGAAGCCGTCCATGCAGGCGATCATCGCGGCCAGCCGGCGCAGGTTTTGCGAGTAGAACGGCGTCAGCCGCGATCCCAGTTGCGAGCGTCCATGCGCGGCCAGCAGGTCCACCAGTTGCACTTGCGGGCACAACGCCTGGAACGTGTCCACGAACTGGTTCCACCAGCTTTCGCTGTAGCACTTGGCGCCGGTGGCATTGGGGAAGATCGCCACCGTCATGCTGTGCGACCCATGCGGCGCGCCACAAACGCGGCCCATGACCTTGGCCGCCTCCTGTATTTCGCGGGGCGTCAGATCGAGATTGAGTGGCGGGTAATCCGCACGCGTGGGGCCCGCATAGGCCTGGCGCAGCAGGAAAACATTTCGATCGGCCAGATGACGTGGCCATGACAGCGCATGCCATGCCGATCCCGGGTTCATCCTCGGGTCCGGGAACCCCAGTTTGTATCGCGCATGCGACAGGGCAAGCGCGATCCGCCCGGACTGCGACCCATGACAGGCGTCGATGGCCAGATCGTAGTGGCATCGCCGCAGCGCCCGCAGCGCACCTGCCGAGGCCCACAGATGCCGGACGATCTTCTGCGGCAGCACGAACACGTCATGCACACTGAACCGGTTTTCGTAGAGGCAGGCGGTGGCATGGCTGCCGAGCATGTCGATCTCGGCGCCCGGGTACAGCGTCTCGATCTCGGCGATCAGCGGACTGATCAACACACTGTTGCCAAGCCGGTGGTTGGGCCGGCAGACCAGCACCCGATGGATGCCGACCGTCGGCAGGCCACCCGGCTCGCACAAGCCGCGGCCCACCTTGCGGAACATGCGACCGAGCACCCGCGCCACCGAGTCCCGCCGCCACGCATCCCACGGGAACGAACGTCGGAAAGCGCGCGGCAACGTGGGTCGCGCAATGGTGAAGTGGCGAGCGAAGGGCGCGATAGTCATGGCCAAAGCATGAAACCGCTCGCTTTCAATCTGCTTACGCTGGTGTGTGCTGGACGTTAACGCCGGCACGCGTTGTCGCTACCCCTGCAAAGCCGCGACCCGAGGCCTTACCGGTCGTCACGGGTCCAGATGGCGCCGTCGTCCTCGCGTACGGGGAAGCTGGCGATCGGCTCGTAGGCCGGTGGTTTCGTCACCGCGCCGGTGCGCACGTCGAAGCGCGCGCCGTGGCGCGGGCATTCCACTTCGAAACCGAACACCTCGCCGCCGGCGAGGTCGCCGCCGTCGTGGGTGCAGGTGTCTTCGATGGCGTACAGCGCGCCGTCGATGTTGTACACGGCGATCGGCGTGTCGCCATCCCACACGACCTTGTATTCGCCGGGCAGGAAATCGCTGCGCGTGCCAACGCGGATCCAGTCGTGCACGTTCCCGTCGTTCATGCCGCGGCCTCCGTCAGGTTCTTCAGCAGCACTTCGAAGCGCAGGTCGTCGCGGCGGGGGATGCCGAAACGCTCATCGCCATACGGGAACGGCTCGAACTGGCCGGTGCGCCGGTAACCGCGACGGCCATACCAGGCGATGAGTTCATCGCGCTGCACGATCACCGTCATGCGCAACGTGGCGCAGCCCCAGGTTTCGCCCACGATGCGCTCGGCCTCGGCCAGCACGCGCTTGCCCAGGCCCGCACCCTGCGCCAGCGGGTCGACGGCGAACATGCCGAAATAACCGCCGTCGCCGCGCTGTTCCAGCTGGCAGCAAGCCAGCAGCTTGCCATCACGTTCGGCCAGCAGCAGTTGGCTGTGCGGCCCGGCGATCAGTGTCAGCACATCATCGACATTGGTTCGCCGGCCATCGAGCAGGTTCGATTCGGTGGTCCAGCCGCGCAGGCCGGATTCGCCGCGATAGGCGGATTCCACCAGGTCGACGATGGCGGCCGCATCGGCGGCGCGTGCCGCGCGAAAGGTCAGGGCTTCAGTTTCCGTCATGCCGGGAATGATAGTGGGCGGCCGCGTTCCGCCACCATGATCTGCGACATGTGGCGGATGGGCCTGGACACT
>DATJCF010000132.1:0-1886 GCA_035514935.1 Rhodanobacter sp.
TGGCCGCGATCATCGCGATCGGCTTCTATCGCAGCGTCACCGGCCAGGCGACGCACCCCGAAGACAGCAGCGCGCCGGCGCAAACTCCCGCCAACTTGTAGGAGCGCACCCTGTGCGCGATGCTTTTTACGGGAATCGGGAATCGGGAATCGCAAAAGCAGGAGCAGGAGCAGGAGCTCGCGCGCAGGGTGTGCTCCTGCAAAAGCCGCCTAATGGAAGTCCCGCGACCGCGCATCCAGGGCACCGAGCAATGGGGTGAGATCCTTGAGCCGGTGCGCGATCAGATGGCTGACGCCTTCCACCTGTTCCCACTGCCCTTCCACGGCAAGCAGGCGCGCCTGCAGCAGCGGCAGGCGCTGCGCTTCGGCCACGTGGCGCCACACCACCACGTTGATCAGGCCGTGCTCGTCTTCCAGCGTCACGAAGATGATGCCGCTGGCGGTTTGCGGTTGTTGTCGTGATGTCACCAGGCCGGCCACGCGCACGCGGCTGTTGTGCGGCTGCCTGCGCAGTGCCTTGCCGTCGATGCAGCGCGCGGCGTTCAGGCGGGCGCGGATCTGTCGTAGCGGATGCATGCCCAGGCTGAGGCCGGTGCGCGCGTAATCGGCCAGCGTATCTTCCGCCTGCGTGGGCAGCGGCAGGATCACCGCCTGCTCGGCCGGGCTTTGCATGCCGAACAACGGCAGCTGCGTCTCGACACCGGCCACCGCCCAGCGCGCGCGATGGCGATGGCCGGCCAGCCCGCGCAGCGCGGACGCATCGGCCAGCAGTTCCTGATGGCGGCGATCGAGCCCGGCGCGCGCGCGCAGGTCGGCGATGCCGGTGAAGGCGTGTTGCCCGCGCGCTGCGACGAGGCGAAGTGCGGCGGCTTCAGAACATCCCCGCACCATGCGCAGGCCCAGGCGGATCGCGCGCGCATCGGCATCGCCGCGCGGGTCGGGTTCCAGCGTGCAATCCCAGTCGCTGAAGCGCACGTCCACCGGATGCACCGCGACGCGATGACGCCGCACGTCCTGCACGATCTGGCTCGGGCCATAGAAACCCATCGGCTGCGAATTGAGCAGTGCGCAGGCGAACGCCGCCGGGTAATGGCATTTGAGCCAGCACGAGGCGTAGACCAGGTTGGCGAAACTGGCCGCGTGAGATTCGGGGAAGCCGTAGGAGCCGAAGCCCTTGATCTGCTCGAAGATGCGCGCGGCGAATTCTGCCGTGTAATTGTTTTTCAGCATGCCCTGGATCAATTTGTCGCGATGCGGTTCCAACCCGCCATGGCGTTTCCACGCGGCCATCGAGCGGCGCAGCTTGTCGGCCTCGCCATCGGTGAAGTCGGCCGCCACGATGGCCAGCTGCATCACCTGTTCCTGGAACAGCGGCACGCCGAGCGTGCGTTGCAGCACGTTCTTGAATTGCGGCGATGGATAGTCGACGACTTCCTCGCCGTTTCGCCGCCGCAGGTACGGATGCACCATGTCGCCCTGGATCGGACCGGGCCGCACGATCGCCACCTGGATCACCAGGTCGTAAAAACTCGCCGGCCGATGCCGCGGCAGCATCGCCATTTGCGCGCGGCTTTCGATCTGGAACACGCCGACGGTATCGGCGCGCTGGATCATGCGGTAGGTGTCGCCGTCATTCGGCTCGATCGTGGCGATGGTCTTTCTCACACCATGCTCGTTTTCCACCAGGTCGAAGCATTTGCGCAGGCAGGTCAGCATGCCCAGTGCCAGGCAATCGACTTTCAGCATGCGCATGTAGTCCAGGTCGTCCTTCTCCCATTGAATGACGGTACGGTCGGGCATCGCCGCGTTTTCCACGGGCACCATTTCGCTGAGCGAGGTATTGGAGATCACGAAACCACCCACGTGCTGCGACAGGTGTCGCGGCAT
>DATJCF010000133.1:0-13435 GCA_035514935.1 Rhodanobacter sp.
CCGCCCTTGGCGCCGCCGATGGACAAGCCGGTGAGGGCGTTCTTGAAGATCTGCTCGAAGCCCAGGAACTTGATGATGCTGGCGTTGACCGACGGGTGGAAACGCAGGCCGCCCTTGTACGGGCCCAGCGCCGAGCTGAACTGCACGCGATAGCCCTTGTTGACCTGCACCTTGCCGGCGTCGTCGGTCCAGCAAACCCGGAAGAAGATCTGCCGCTCCGGCTCCACGATGCGCTCGATGATGTTGTGCTGGCGGTAGCGCGGCTCGGCGTCCAGCAGCGGCTGCAGACATTCCAGAATTTCGCCGGCAGCCTGGTAAAACTCGGTTTGCGCCGGACTGCTCTTGCGCAGGCGCGTCAGCGTCTCGTGGATGAAGGACATCAAGGATTCCCCGGGAAAAAGTGTCGGAAGGCAGACATCGCCGAGCCGCAATGTATTAATGCGTTAGTGCGATAGCCTGCAATATAGTGCGATGCACAAACGGCGCGCAACCGGCGCGTGCAGCGCGATGGCCGATCGAGCCGCGTCCACGCCCTGCCCGGCAGGCTCTTAAGAGGTGAACACCACCGTCTTGCTGCCGTTGAGCAGGATGCGATCGTCGAGGTAATGGCGCAGGGTGCGCGCCAGCACGCGGCGCTCGATATCGCGGCCGATGCGGATCATGTCCTCGGCGGTGTCGCGATGGGTGACGCGTTCGATGTCCTGCTCGATGATCGGACCTTCGTCCAGCTCGGTGGTGACGAAGTGCGTGGTGGCGCCGATCAGCTTGACCCCGCGCCGGTGCGCCTGGTGGTACGGCCGGGCGCCCTTGAAGCCGGGCAGGAAGGAGTGGTGGATGTTGATGCAGCGGCCGGTCAGCTTCGTGGTCAGCTCATCCGACAGCACCTGCATGTAGCGGGCAAGCACCACCAGATCGCACTGGCTCTGCTCGACCACCTGCCACAGCAACGCCTCCTGCGCGGCCTTGTGGTTCCGGTCGGCAGGCAGATAGTGGAACGGGATGGCATCGAGGTCGAGGTGGCGATACGTCTCGCGCGGATGGTTGGCGACGATGCCCACGATATCCATCGACAGCTCGCCGGTGCGCCAGCGGTACAGCACGTCGGCCAGGCAGTGGTCGAACTTCGATACCAGCAACAGCACACGTCGCCGCTCGCTTCGGTCCCGCAGCTGCCATTGCATGTCGAAGCGCTCGGCGATCGGGGTAAAGGCGGCCTGCAACCCGGTCAGCCTGGCATCGGCGGCCAGCGCCTCGAACACGATGCGCATGAAAAAACGGCCCGTGTCGGTGTCGTCGAATTGCTGCGCTTCCAGGATGTTGTTGCCCTGCGCCGCGAGATGGCCGGATACCGCAGCCACGATGCCCGGACGATCCGGGCACGACAATGTCACCACGAATTGCGCTGCCGTCATGTCAGATATTCCGGTGCAGGACCAGCTCCAGTACCGCCTTGCTGCCGAAGAACGCCAGCGCCAGCACGGTCATGCCGATCAGGGTGAGATTGACCGCGCGGGTGCCGCGCCAGCCCTGGCGCCAGCGGCCCAGCAACAACGTGCCGAACACCAGCCAGGCGAACACCGACAGCACTGTCGTATGGACGAGATGCTGGGCGCGGATGTTTTCGATGAACAGCGCGCCGCTCAGCAGGGCCACGGTCAGCAGCGCGAAACCGCCCGCGATCAAGCGGAACATCAAGGCCTCGGTTTGCGTCAGCGGCGGCAGGGCACGCAGCCAGCTGCCGAAATGCCTGGCGCGCAACGCTCGCTCCTGCACCGCCAGCAGGATGGCCAGCACAGCCGCGATCGACAGCACGCTGAAAGCCAGCAAGGCCAGCGTCACATGCAGCTTGATCGGCCAGTCCATCTGCAGCGGAGCCGTGGGCGCCGCCACGAAACCATCCAGGAACAAGAACAACGCTGCCAGCGGAAACACCACCACGCCCAGCGCCGCCACCGGGCGCGACAGGTTCACCAGCAGCGTCAGCGCGGCCACGACACAGGCCACCAGCGATAGCGCCGCAAAAAAATGCAGGTCCAGCGCGCCACGGTGTATGCCCAGCAGGATGCCTGCGTGCAGCAGTACGGCGGCCCCCGCCAGGCACAAGGCAAGCCGGTTGAGCGGCTGTCCGCCGCTCAACAACGGACGCGCCAACCCGCCCGCTGCAGCGAGGTAGAGCACGACGGCAAGCAGCGTGAGCACATGTACGGACATAGCCGTGAAGTGTCGCACACGGCATGGGCGAGTGCAGCAGGGGCTCGGTGCCATTCTTCCTGGCATGGCATCGACAAGGCCGGCCCGGGAGTGGCGGACGGGTCTGGTATATTTGCGGGCTAGCCCCAGCTCGTGCCCTCATCATGTTCGAATCGCTCAGCCAACGCCTTTCCACCACCGTCAACCGTCTGCGCGGCCGTGGCCGGCTGACCGAGGAAAACATCCGCGAATCGCTGCGCGAGGTACGCATCGCCCTGCTGGAAGCCGATGTGGCGTTGCCGGTGGTGCAGGCCCTGATCCAGCGGATCAAGGTGCGCGCGGTCGGTCAGGACGTAATGAAGAGCCTGTCGCCCGGCCAGGCATTGATCAAGGTGGTCAGCGACGAACTGACCACGGTGATGGGCAGCGCCAACACGGATCTGAATCTGGCCCAGCAGCCGCCCGCGGTGGTGTTGCTGGCCGGCCTGCAGGGCGCGGGCAAGACCACCACGGTGGCCAAGCTGGCGCGCCTGCTGACCGAGCGCAAGAAGAAAAAGGTGATGGTGGTCAGCTGCGACGTCTATCGTCCCGCGGCCATCGAGCAGTTGCGCACCCTGGCCGGGCAGGTCGGGGTGAGCTTCTTCCCCTCCGACGCGGGCCAGGATCCGGTCGCCATCGCCAAGGCGGCGGTTGCGGCGGCCCGGCGCGAGGTGGTGGACGTGCTGATCGTCGACACCGCCGGTCGCCTGCACGTGGACGAGGCGATGATGGCCGAGATCAAGGCGCTGCACGCCGCGATCACCCCGGTCGAAACCCTGTTCGTGGTCGACTCCATGACCGGCCAGGACGCGGCCAACACCGCCAAGGCGTTCAGCGATGCCTTGCCACTGACCGGCGTGATCCTCACCAAGACCGACGGCGACGCCCGCGGGGGCGCGGCCTTGTCGGTGCGCTATGTCACCGGTCGGCCGATCAAGTTCCTGGGCGCGGGCGAGAAAACCGATGCGCTGGAACCGTTCCACCCCGACCGCCTGGCCCAGCGCATCCTCGGCATGGGCGACGTGTTGTCGCTGGTGGAGGAAGTCGAGCGCAAGGTCGATCAGGACAAGGCGCAGAAGCTGGCCCAGAAGGTGATGAAGGGCAAGCGCTTCGACCTCAACGACATGAAGGATCAGCTCGAGCAGATGGGCAACATGGGCGGCCTGGCCGGCCTGATGGACAAGCTGCCGGGCATGGGCAACCTGCCGGACAGCGTGAAATCCAAGGTCAACGACGGCGAGATGAACCGCATGATCGCCATCATCTGCTCGATGACCAAGAAAGAGCGTCGCCACCCCGATTTGCTGAATGGCTCGCGCCGCGCCCGCGTGGCGCGCGGCTCCGGCACCCAGCCGGCCGACGTCAATCGCCTGCTGAAGCAGTACATGCAGATGGAAAAGATGATGTCCAAGCTGTCCAAGGGCGGCAGCAAGGGTCTGATGCGGCAGATGCGCGGTGCGATGAAGGGCATGGGCGGCATGGGTGGTTTGCCGCCGATGCGTTGAGAAGCGGTACGTGAGCGAAAAGAAGTGAGCGTGGAGCGCGAAGCCGGCCTTCTCTCACTCTGGTCCTCTTTCACTCACCGCAACTCTTCCCTTTTCCCCAAAACCCGTTAAAATGCCCCGTTTACCGCGCACGGTTCCGTGCCGCTGCCGCATTCGCGGCAACTCTGGAGTTCTACTATGGTCAAGATTCGTCTTTCGCGCGGTGGCGCCAAGGGCCGTCCGTTCTACCACGTTGTGGTGACCGATCAGCGCAACAAGCGCGACGGTCGCAACATCGAGAGCGTGGGTTTCTACAACCCGGTTGCGTCGGGCAAGGACAAGCGCCTTGAGCTGAACGTCGCACGCGTCAACGAATGGGTGGGCAAGGGTGCCCAGCTGTCCGACAAGGTCGCCGCGCTGGTCAAGGAAGCGGGCAAGCTGCAGCAGGCTGCCTGAACGTGACGGCAGCCGGTCGGCGCGTCCCGATCGGGCGCATCGTCGGGCTGTACGGCGTGCAGGGCTGGCTCAAGATCGAATCCTGGGCCGAGCCGCGCATGCGGATCTTCGATTACCAGCCGTGGCTGCTCAGTGCAGCGCCCGGTGTGGAAACGCAGGTCAGCGGTGTCAAGGGTCGCGCGCAGGGCAAGGGCATGGTGGCCCAATTGCCGGGTGTGGATGACCGGGAGCAGGCAGCGGCATTGATCGGCAGCGACATCTACGTCAGCCGCGATCAGTTGCCGCCGCCAGCCGAAGATGAGTATTACTGGGTCGACCTCGAAGGACTCGAGGTGGTCACCACGGAAGACGTGTCGCTGGGGCGGGTCAGTCACCTGTTCGCCACCGGCGCCAACGACGTGGTGGTGGTGAGGGATGGGACGCGCGAGCGGCTGATTCCCTTCGTCCAGGGCTCGTATGTGCGATCGGTGGACTTGTCCGCGGGCCGCATGGTGGTGGACTGGGATCCCGAATTCTGACATCGCCGGATCGAAAGCACGGGATCGGGCGGCAGAGGGCAAGGATTCATGCGTATCGATGTCGTCAGCCTGTTTCCCGACTTCGTGCGCCAGTGTGCCGCGGTCGGTGTGGTGGGACGCGCGCAGCAACGGCAGTTGCTGCAGGTGAAAGCCTGGAATCCGCGCGACTACACCAGCGACCGCCACCGCACCGTGGACGCCAGCTCGTACGGCGGCGGCCCCGGCATGGTGATGATGATCGAGCCGTTGCGCGCCACCCTGGCGGCTGTGCGCGGTGCCGCGCCGGAACCGGCGCATGTGATTTACCTCAGCCCGCAGGGACCGCGGCTGACGCAGGGCAGGGTGGAAGCGCTGGCGAAAATGCCGCGCATCACCCTGCTTTGTGGACGTTATGAAGGTGTGGACGAGCGGTTGCTGGCGCACGAGGTCGACGAGGAACTCTCCATCGGCGACTATGTACTGTCCGGTGGCGAGCTGGCGGCGGCGGTGGTCATCGACGCGGTGGGTCGCTTGCAGGAAGGCGCATTGAACGACGCGCTGTCAGCCGAGCAGGATTCATTCGCCAATGGGCTGCTCGATTGCCCGCACTATGCAAAACCGGTGCAGGACGCACTGGGTACCGTACCGGAGGTGCTGCTTTCCGGCGACCATGCGGCGATTGCCCGCTGGCGCCTGAAGCAGTCGCTGGGACGAACCTGGTTGCGCCGCCCCGACTTGTTGTCACGCTGCGCTCTGGACAAGACCTCCCGTGCGTTGCTGGATGAATTCCGCCGCGAACACGCCAGCCAGGCGCTGTCGCGACAAAACGAAGCGGTCGATGATTGACCGCAGTTATTGAAAATACACAGGTGTTGCCATGAACAAGATCATTGAACAGTTCGAAGCCGAGCAGATTACCCGTCCCTTGCCGGAATTCGGCGCTGGCGACACCGTGGTGGTCAACGTCAAGGTGAAGGAAGGCAACCGCGAGCGCGTACAGGCGTTCGAGGGCATCGTCATCGCCAAGCGCAGCCGCGGCCTGCATTCGGCCTTCACCGTGCGCAAGATCTCGCACGGCACCGGCGTGGAGCGCGTGTTCCAGGCGCACAGCCCGTCGATCGAGTCGGTCACGGTGAAGCGCAAGGGCAAGGTCCGCGGCGCCAAGCTGTATTACCTGCGTGGCCTGGAAGGCAAGGCCGCCCGCATCAAGGAAGACGTGGCCGCCGCCGCCGCGATCAAGGCCGCCCACAAGGCTGCCGCTGCCGCCGCTGCTGCCGCCGAGTAATCGGCAGGCACAGCTTCGGCTGGCGATAAAAAACCCGCGCTCATGCGCGGGTTTTTTGTGCGCGGAACAATGTCTCCTCCGCTATTAGCTCCCCGTTTGGGTATCCGTTCCAGCGGGTACCGCGTGGGCGATTCCGTTTTACAGCCGCTGTGGCGGCTGCAGGAAGTTGCCCTGCACGAAGTCCACGCCGCAGGCGAACAGCAGCGAGGTGCTGGTGGCGTCCTCGACCCATTCGGCAATCGTCTGGCGGTTCAGCTCGCGTGCCTGCTGACAGATCTCGGTGACCTTTTTCTGGTTTTCCGGGTGCCGTGGCAGTTCCGCCATGTAGCTGCGGTCGATCTTCACGTAGTCGGCGTCGACATGGTTGAGCAACTGGAACGAGTTGAGACCCGAGCCGAACTGCTCCAGCGCGAACTTGCCGCCCAGCTTCTTCCAGCCGTTGACGAATTCCTGAGTGGGTCGCAGCAGTGTCATGACCTTGCTCTCGGTCATTTCCAGCACGATGCGGCCGTGTTTCAGGTTGACGGCGGCCAGTTGCTCGCCCAGCCAGGGGAGCAGACCCTCGTCCTGCAGCGAGGCGGCAGTGAGCTTGACGAAGAACGTGGTCGGCTGGCCGTGTTTGTCGCGTTCGCGCAGCGTCTTGATCGTCTGCTTCAGCACCCAGCGGTCGATGTCGCCGTTCAAGCCGTGCTTTTCGGCGATCGGCATGAAGAACCCGGGCAGAACCTCGCCCTGCGGGCCGTTCATGCGCAGCAGGATTTCCGAGAAGTCGCCCTCGGCGTCCTGCAGGCTGATCGCCTGCTGGTGATAGAGCATCAGGCCGTCGTTGGCCAACGCCTCCTTCAGCAGGCCCAACCAGTACTGCTCGCGCTCTTCGTCGGCCTTTTCGCGGGCGGCCGGGTCGTGCAGTTCCACCTTGCCGCCGCCCTGGCTCTGCGCGTTGCGCAACGCCTGGCTGGCTTGGTTGAGCAGCAGCTCGGTATTGGCATTCTTCTCGCCCAGCAGGCCGCCGCCGATGCTGGTGTTGACGGTGATGGAGCGGTTGCCGGCGTCGAAGATTTCATTGCTGACACTGTGCTGCAGCTTGCCGATCCACTCGTGGATGGCTTCGTCCTGGCGCGAATCGAGCACCACGCCGAACGTGTGCTCGGCCAGCATGCCGGCCACGTCGGTGGAACCGAGCAGGATGCGGATGCGATCGGCAAAGCCGGCAATCAGCTCGTCCGCCTTGCCCAGGCCGATGCTGGCCACGATCGACGACCAGTTGTCCGGTTCGATCAGCAGCAATGCCTGGCCCTTCTTGCCATTGGCGGCGGCGGCGACGGCTGTGTCGATCCGCTCCAGCGTGTGCGCCCGGTTGAACAGGCCGGTGACCGGGTCCCGCTGCAGCTGCGCCAGCGTTGCCGGGTCGATCAGCTGGCGCCGGAACACGATCTGCAGGCAGGGCTCGCCCTCGAACGTGGCCGGGGCGAATTCCACCGTGGCGTCGAAGTGGCTGGCGTCGGCGCGGCGTGCGCGCAGGGACAGCTGGTTGGGCAGTTTTTCCTGCCCCTGCGGCCCGCGCAGGATCGCCTTGAACTCGTCGGCGTGGGACGAGTCGATCATGTCCAGTACGGGCATGCCGAGCAGATCGTCGAACTCGTCGTAGCCGAAGGTTTCCAGGTAGGCGCGGTTGGCGCGTACGTGCATGCCCTCGTGCACGTAGGCGATGGCGTCGGTGGAGGAGTCGAGCAGCGCGTCGCAGCGGCGTTCGGATTCGCGCAGCGAGGACTCCAGCCGGCGCAGTTGCCGGCGTGCCTGCAGTGAATCGAATTCGCGCTGCAGCACCGCCGTGAGCTGCTTCGGATGCGTGCGCGCGGCCACGCCGCGGGCGCCTCCCACGAACAGGTCCGCCACCAGCTGGTTGTCCATCGAGTTGACCAGGCCCAGCAGCGCGTAGTCGCGGCCGTAGGCATCCATCAGTTTCACGACCTCGCGCAGCGACAGCGTGGTGATGGCCGGGTCGAACATCACGATGTCGGGTCCGAGTTCATCCAGTGCGGCCTGCAACTGCTCGGCATTGGTGGCGCGGGCGGGGCGTACGGCGATACCCGAATTGCGCAGCAGGCTGATGATCTGCTCTGCCTCCTCCAGCGAGTTTTCGATGAAGAGGAACTTGATGACGAGGTCTTTTTTCATGGATGGCCGGGAAGAAGGTGGTCGTCACGAATCGTGTTGCAGGCATCAGGGATGCCCCGTGGCCCTATGTTTGTAGCGGATAAAGCCCGCGGCTGCCAGCAAAAGCGCACCTGGCGATCAGAGTGGACGCTTGGACGTATCGCCGCCTATTTCGCGTACCAGCCGCGGTACCAGGTAGCCCGGCAAGCGCGCGCGAAGCGCTTCCAGCAGCGCCGCTGCCTCGACGTCGCTCACCTCGAAATGCGCGGTGCCGTGCACGCGATCGAGCTGATGCAGGTAATACGGCAGCACGCCAGCGTCAAACATCCGCTCGGAAAGGTCGGCCAGCGCGTCGACCTGATTGTTGATCCCTCGCAGCAATACCGATTGGTTGAGCAACGTGGCACCGGCGTCGCGCAGTCGTGCGCAGGCCGCGTCGACGCCCGCGTCGAATTCGTTGGCGTGGTTGGCGTGCAGCACCACCACCTTCTGCAACGGCAGCGTAGCCAGCCACTTGAGGAAGGTGTCGTCGATCCGCTCCGGCAGCACCACCGGCAGGCGCGTGTGGATGCGGATCCGCCTGACGTGCGGAATGGCGGCCAGGCCGCGGCTCAGGTCCTCCAGTTTGCTGGTGGCCAGCGCCAGCGGGTCGCCGCCGGAGAGGATCAGTTCGCTGATCGACGGATCGGCCTGGAGCTGCGCCAGCGCATCGCGCCATTGCGAGGCGGCGGCAATTTCCTCGCCATAGGGGAAGTGGCGGCGAAAGCAGTAGCGGCAGTTCACCGCGCAACTGCCGCTGGCGATCAGCAGGGCCCGGCCATGGTACTTGTGCAGGAAACCCTGGCCGCTGCGCGACGCCATGTCGCCCACTGCATCCAGCGTGAAGCCGGCAACCCGATCGTGCTCGGCCCGTTGTGGCAACACCTGCAGCAGCAGCGGATCGGTCGGATCATTGGGGCGCATCCGCGCCACGAAGCCACGCGGCACCCGCAGGGCAAAGCCGGCGTCGTCGGGCGGGATCAGGTCGGTGCGCTCGCCCAGGCCCACCGCCTGCAACAGCTCCAGCGGGTCGGTGATCGCGTCCCGCCACAGCGCACGCCAGTCGGGCGCAGCAGGCGATAGGCGGGAATGGGGGCTTGCGGTTATCATATCGGGCCTTGAATCGGGCGGTGACGCCTGTGACATCCATCCATTTTAGCCGCCCCTCGGGCGAAAACGACTCCGGAGCAGACAGCGCATGGCGACCCTTGGCCTCAACGACGTCAAAACGGGCAAGAAGATCCTTCACAACGGTGATCCCTGGATCATCACCGAAGCGGACTTCGTCAAACCCGGCAAGGGTCAGGCGTTCACCCGCATCCGCATCCGCAATCTGAAGGACGGCCGCACCACCGAGCAGACGCTGAAGTCCAGCGACTCGTTCGAGGAAGCCGACGTTACCGATACCGACATGCAGTTGTCGTTCATCGACGGCATCGGCAAGGACCGCGTCTGGAACTTCATGAACATGGAGACCTTCGAGATGGTGCCCGCCACGCTGACCGCGATGGGCGACACCTGGAAGTGGCTGAAGGGCGAGGAGGAGTGCGTGGTCACCCTGTTCAACGGCAACATCGTGGCCGTGCAGGCGCCGAAGTTCGTCGAGCTGAAGATCACCGAGACCGATCCCGGCGTGCGTGGTGACACCTCCGGCGGCGGTGGCAAGCCGGCCACGCTGGAAACCGGTGCCGTGGTGCGCGTGCCGCTGTTCGTCAACCAGGACGAAGTGATCAAGGTCGATACCCGTACCGGCGAGTACGACAGCCGCGTGAAGTGACGCGGGGGTTCGCGCCCGCACGCGGCGCGGCCCGCACGTCATCGCGGGAATGACGATCCAGAGGGGGCGGCGGCCGCAAGGCACCGCCCTTCATCGTATTTACAGGCAAGGTGAGTGAGCGATGAGCCAGATACCCCCGCAACCCGTCGACCTGATGATCGAGGCGCGCTGGGTGGTGCCGGTGGAGCCGCACGCGGTGGTGCTGGAAGACCACGCGGTGGTGGCCGATGGTGGCCAGATTGTTGCCGTGTTGCCCATCGCCGACGCCCGTGCCGCGTATGCGCCGCGCGAACGGGTCGAGCTGGGCGAGCACGCGCTGATCCCCGGCCTGGTCAACAGCCACACGCACAATCCGATGACCCTGCTGCGCGGGCTGGCCGACGACTTGCCGCTGATGGTGTGGCTGCAACAGCACATCTGGCCGGCCGAGGCGAAAGTGATCGGGCCGGAGTTCGTGCGCGACGGGGTGGAGCTGGCGGTGGCCGAGATGCTGCGCGGCGGCACCACCTGCGCCAGCGAGAACTACTTCTTCCCCGACGTGATCGGCGCCACCTACCGGCGCATGGGTTTCCGCGCCGTGGTCGGCCTGCCGGTGATCGAATTCCCCACCGCCTGGGCCACCACCCAGGACGACTATTTCGCCCGCGCCGTCGCCGTGCACGACAGCTTCCTCAGCGACGACCTGATCAGCACCGCGTTCGCGCCACACGCGCCGTACACGGTGTCCGACGAGAGCTTTGAGCGCATCCGCGTGCTGTCGGACCAGCTCGACATTCCGGTCCATCTGCACCTGCACGAAACCGCGCACGAGGTGGACGAGGCGAAAGCCAAGAGCGGCCTGCGCCCGTTCCAGCGGCTGCAGAAGCTGGGGCTGGTCAACGACCGCCTGATCGCCGTGCACATGACCCAGGTGACCGACGGCGAGATCGCCGCTTGCGCCGCCGCCGGCGTGTCGGTGGTGCACTGCCCGGAGTCCAACCTGAAGCTGGCATCGGGTTTCTGCCCCGCGGAAAAACTGCGCCAGGCCGGCGTCAACGTGGCGCTGGGCACGGACGGCTGCGCGTCCAACAACGACCTGGACATGTTCGGCGAAATGCGCACCGCGGCCCTGCTTGCCAAGGCCGTGGCCGGCGACGCGGCGGCGTTCGATGCCGCTTACGCGCTGCGGGCCGCCACGCTGCACGGTGCGCAGGCGATCGGACTGGGTGCGTGCATCGGTTCGATCGAGGTGGGCAAGCAGGCCGATCTCGCCGCCGTGCGGCTCAGCGACTTGGAAACGCAACCGTTGTTCAACGTCGTCTCGCAACTGGTGTACGCCGCCGGCCGCCATCAGGTCACCGACGTGTGGATCGCCGGCCAGCGAAAACTGGCCGCGCGCGAACTGGTCGATATCGACACCGCCGCCATCCTGGCCAAGACCCGCGCCTGGCGCGAACGCATCGCCGCCGCCTGATCACCGCACTCCGAGGAGCCATCCATGAACCGTTACCTGGTCTATCTGCTGCGCCGTCCCGACATCGATCCCGCGGTGGTGTCTTTGCACATTGCCTTCCTCGACGACTTGCGCACGCAGGGTCGGATCGAACTTTCCGGCGGCTTCAGCGACAAGTCCGGCGGCGCCTACCTGCTGCGTGCGGATGACCTTGCTGCAGCCCAGGCCATCGTGCAGCGCGACCCCGCGCACACCAGCGGTGGCTGGACCATCACCGTGCACGAATGGCAGGCGCGGTAAACTGCGCTTTCCCCGAGAGGTTTTGTGATGTCGACCGCATCCCCAGAAAGCGCCGCCGATAGCCGTCATGACGGCAATGTCAGCGCCGCCGAAATCGCCCGTTTCGATACCCTGGCCGCGCGCTGGTGGGATCCCGATGGCGAGTCGCGCCCGCTGCACGATCTCAACCCGGTGCGCTTCGCCTATATCGCCGGACGCGTCGAGCTGGCACAGGCGAAGGTGGCCGATGTGGGTTGCGGCGGTGGCCTGCTGAGCGAGGCGCTGGCCCGCGCCGGCGCCCGCGTCACCGGCATCGACCTGGGCGAGAAGGTGATCGGGATCGCGCAGCTGCATCTGCACGAATCGGCGTTGTCGGTGGATTACCGCGTGCAGTCGTCCGCCGAGCTGGCCGCGGCCGAGCCGGCCTCGTTCGACGCCGTGTGCTGCATGGAACTGATCGAACACGTGCCCGATCCGGCGGCGCTGGTGACCGACCTAGCCGCGATGCTGAAACCCGGCGGCCAGTTGTTCATGTCCACCCTCAACCGCACGCCGGCCGCGTTCGGCGCGGCCATCGTGGGCGCCGAATACGTGATGCGCATGCTGCCGCGCGGCACCCATCACTACGCGCAATTCCTGAAGCCGTCCGAGCTGGGGCGGTTGTTGCGGCACGTCGGCCTGGAGCTGGAGGACGTCAGTGGCCTGGGCTACAACCCGCTGGCGCGCAAGGCCTGGATCAGCCGCTTCACCGCGATCAACTACGTGCTCAGCGCACGCAAGCCGCTATGACGCCGTTGCCGGAAAACATCCACGGCGTGCTGTTCGACCTGGACGGCACCTTGCTCGACAGCGCGGCCGATCTGTACGGCGCGCTGGTGGAACAGTGCGCCGAGGAAGGTGAGGCTGCACCCGATTACGATGCCGTGCGCCAGGTGGTGTCGCGCGGTTCGACGGCGATCCTGCAGCAGGGTTTTCCGTTGCGCGATGACGCAGAACGCAAGGCGTTGCTGCCCCGTTATCTGGCGCTGTACCAGCGCATGCTGGCGCAGCAGACGCGGGCGTTCGACGGTGTGGACGCGTTGCTGCAGCAACTCGAACAACGCGGCCTGCGCTGGGGCATCGTCACCAACAAGCCGGGCTTTCTTACCGACGAGCTGGTGCAGCGGATCGGCTGGACGTCGCGCGCCGCCGCGGTGGTTTCCGGCGACACCCTGCCGGTGAAAAAGCCCGATCCAGCGCCCGTGCTGCTGGCCTGCGAACGGGCAGGGCTGCAACCGGAACGCTGCGTCTTCGTGGGCGACGATCGCCGCGACGTGATGGCCGGCGAGGCGGCGGGGCTGTATACGGTGGCAGTGAGCTGGGGCTATCTCGACGGCGGCGACCCGTACCACTGGGGCGCCGACGCGGTGGTGGACCAACCCGCGCAACTGGCCGCGCTGCTGATGCCGTCATCGGTCGCCGCATGAGCGACGGAGACACAAGCAACGCGGCGTGGCAGGGCTTCATCGACAAGTGGCTGGCGGCGCAACCCCAGCAGCGTGTGGCGCTGGTGTTCGTCGATGGCCATCGCCATCCCGGCCATATCGCGCTGGCGGCGCTGGAGCAGGAACTGCTCGATGCGGCCTACGGCATCCGCGAGCCGCAAGTGGCCGCTGCCAAGCTGGGCTGGTGGGCGGAGGAATTGTCCGGTGCGGCCAGCAGTGGCGGCCGTCATCCGCTGACCCGGGTATTGTTCGATGACGAGCGCGCGCACGCGATCACCGCCGAGCAGTGGGTGGCGCCGGTGCTGGCGGCGATGGC
>DATJCF010000134.1:0-1746 GCA_035514935.1 Rhodanobacter sp.
CCGGCGCTGCTCGCCGCACAGGCGCAAGGCACGCGATTCACCTCCGGCACCGCGCTGTGGTTCGGCGAGAATCCGGCAGCAAAGGTGATCGCCGTCACCGGCACCAAGGGCAAGAGCACCACCAGCGCCTTGATCGCGCACATGGCGCGCGCGCTGGGCGTACGCACCGCGCTGGCCGGCAACATCGGCCTGCCGCTGCTGGAGCTGCTCGACCAACGCGCCGACCTGTGGGTGATCGAGTTGTCCAGTTTCCAGACCGGCGAGGCCGGCCCGCTGGAGCTGGGCGTGATCACCAGCCTCTACGAGGAACACCTGGACTGGCACGGTTCGCGCGAGCAATACGTGATCGACAAACTGCGCCTGGCCGACGTGTCGCGCCAATGGCTGGTGAACGCCTTGCAGCCCACCCTGCTGCAACGCACGCAACACCACCCCCATCGCCTGTTGTTCGGCCGACCGGAAGGCTGGCACGTCGCCGACGATTTCATCTGCCGCGGCACGCAGCAGGTATTCCCGATCGCGCAACTGACCGCGCCGGGCCTGCACAACGCGCTGAACGCCTGCGCCGCGCTGGCTGCGCTGGAAGCGTTGGGCATGGATGCATTGACGGCTGCGCCCGCGCTTGCGCGTTTCCGCCCGCTGCCTCACCGCCTGCAGCCGCTGGGCGAACACGGCGGCTGGCATTGGGTGAACGACTCGATCAGCACCACGCCGCTGGCCACGCTGGCCGCGCTGGAAAGCCTGCATGGACGCGCGGTGACCGTCCTGGTCGGTGGCCATGACCGCGGGTTGGACTGGACGCCGTTCGCGGAGGCGATGCGAGACGCGCCGGCCAACGCGATCATCTGCATGGGCAGTAACGGCGCGCGCATCGAAAGCGAGCTGCGCACGGCGGGGGTCACCTGTCCAGTCCTGCTGGTGGGCGATCTCGCCACTGCTGTCGAAACCGCCAAAACCCATACGCCCGAAAACGGTGTGATCCTGCTGTCACCCGGCGCACCGAGTTTCGACCAGTTCAAGGACTATGCGGAGCGGGGACGGCGCTTCAGTGCGCTGGCCGGCTTTAATGCGGCAAACATCGCCAGTATCGACGGGCTGGGTATCGAGGGTAGTCCGCGCGACTGAGCAGGCCGCGGAGGCTGTCCGCCGCCAACCCTCGCGCGCGACGCTCTCGCTGTTCCGAAGCCACCCGCCATGGGCCCGCGGCCGATGTCAGGAGCCATGTCCGAACTGCTTCGCCAGCAGGTTGAAACCTTGGCGGACGTAGTACGCCATCGGATGCGCCGCATCGCTCTGCTTCCATTTTTCCAGCGCCAGGCGCAGCGTGCCGATCGCCACCATGGCGACCAGTCGAAGTCCCTCCCGTCGTGCCGGTGAAGGCCAGCGTTCGCACATCGCTTCCAGCAGGATCTGTTCGGTTTCCACGAAGACGGCTTCCTTGCGGGCGCGGAGCGCTTCGGTGGAGTGCATCAGGCGGTCGAAGGCGACAGATTCCCTTGTTTCGTAGCGCGCGGCGAGCTTGGTCAGGCACTTCCGGGCGGCATCGATGGGTGCCTGGTCAGGTGATTCGGCGAGCATCGCGGGCCGGAGTGCTTCGCGAAAGCCACTGTCGTGGGCGGACAGCAGAATCGCTTCCTTGGACTTGAAGTAATGGAAGAAGGTGCGGCGCGAAATGCCGGCGGCGTTGGCGATCGCGTCGACGGTGGTGGCTTCGTAGCCGTGCTTCACGAACAGCTTCAGGCCTTT
>DATJCF010000135.1:0-7324 GCA_035514935.1 Rhodanobacter sp.
CGCTGCCGCGCCCAACCACCAGGGAAACGGACGCAGGCATTGAGCCACCCGGTCGGTCAACGCCGGCAGCCGCCACGACGGGCGCCGCACCGAGAGCAACGCCCGGCCCAGTCCCACCACGTACGCCGCAAAGCACACCAGTTGCACCGTGGCATGGGCCAGCGTGGCGGTGTCGTCGTCGAGGATGTCGTTCCAGTTCAATCCGAGGTAGGCCAGCTCCGCCGCCAGACCGGTGGTGAAGACGGCCGTCAGCGCCACCGCCGTGGCCATCGCGCTGCGCCGCAAATGGCCGTCCGGAACGTGGCGCTTGGCCAGCCCCAGCAGCGCCCGTTCCAGCACCCAGCGGCCGCCGCCGAGCAGCAGTACCGCACCGATCAGGCACAGCAGCAGCGGTTGCCGGTTGGGCGGCTGCCACGCGTCGCTCGACGCATTGCCAAGGCGAACGCCAAGCCGCTTGAGCCGCTGGGTGTCGCCTGGCAAGGTGCGCGCCACGTCGACCCAGAAGGCAGCGCTGAACGGCGTGGCCGTGCGTGAGGCCAACCTCGCCTGAAACTGGTCGTTGCGCATGCCGCTGATCTGTGCGGCCAGTTGCAGCGCGTTCTGGCCGAGCAGCTGCGCCTGCTTGATCTGCGCGTCCAGGCTGGTTTGCGCCCGGTCCAGTTGCCGCCGCTGTGCGGCAACCTCGGACGCTTCGACGGGTGCGCCGCTGGCCGGCGCCGGCCCCAGCACGGTCAATTGCGCCTGCAAGGCCGCCATCTGCGGCGCCAGGCTGGCGGCCAGCTGGCGTGCCTGATCCTGCACGTCCAGGGCGGTGGTGCGCAGGTCGGCCAGCGGCGGGTTGCCATCCTTGCTCTTGAGATCGGCCCGCACCGAATCGAGTTGTTCGGTGAGTTGATCCAGCGATTGCGCCGGTGTGGCCGTCGGCGTGGCGGCGGTCGGCGACGGATCGCTGGCCTGGGCCAACGAAAGGCTGCTGCCGAAGCTCAGCAGCAGAAGCAGGAGACAACGGAGCAGGATAGGCATCCGTGCATGATCGGAGCGCCGCCGCAGGCGGTCAATCGCGGCTGTCGGATCGACGCTGGCCACGGAGGCTGGCGTTCATGTTCGTGCCGATGGCCCGATCGGGTGGGAGCGACTTCAGTCGCGATGCTTTTGCTTTGAAACTCCAGAGCAGGGGCATCGCGACTGAAGTCGCTCCCACAGGCCCTTGCGAAACCCGGCGCGGGCACGCAAGTTATCCCATCCCCCGCTTGTTGCCTCCCCATGATCTTCCGCTGGTTCGAATCCCTCATCGACGCGTTCAAGGAACCCGTCGACGTGATGCCGCCGACGTCGGTGCGGCGCTTCTACCTGTTCTACCTGCGCCAGGCCTGGCCCGCGTTCGCGGCGGCCATCGTGGTGGGTTTCGGCGTGGCCATCGTGGAGGTGGCGTTGTTCGGATTCATCGGGCGGCTGGTGGATCTGGCGCAGGGCGGGCCGGAGGTCTTCTTCCGCACGCACGGCATGGAGCTGCTGGGCATGGCGTTCGTGGCCCTGGTGGCGCGGCCGTTGTTGAACAGTTCCCACGACCTGCTGGTGAACCAGGCCATCGTACCCAGCCTCACCAACCGCATCCGCTGGCAGAACCACCGCTACGTGATCCGGCAAAGCCTGGCGTTCTTCCAGAACGATTTCGCCGGCCGCATCGCCAATCGCATCATGCAGACCGGCAGCGCGCTGCGCGCTTCGGCGGTGCAGATCGTCGATGCGATCTGGTACGTGGTGATCTACACCGGCAGCGCCATCGTGCTGTTCGCGCAGGCCGACCTGTGGCTGGCGCTGCCGCTGTTCGCGTGGGTGTTTGCGTATATCGGCCTGCTGGCGTTTTTCATCCCGCGCATCAAGCACCGCTCGTGGCTGGCCTCGGAGGCGAAGTCGAAACTGATGGGCCGCATCGTCGACGGCTACAGCAACATCCTGACGCTGAAACTGTTCGCGCATACCCGGCGCGAGGAAGCCTATGTCGCCGACGCGATGGCCGAGCAAACCGGCAAGCTGCGCCAGATGACCCGTGTCACCACCGCGATGGACGCCAGCATCACCGTGCTCAACGGCTTCCTGATCGTGGGCACCTCGGCGCTGGCGCTGTGGCTGTGGAGCGAAGGGCGGGTGACGGTGGGCGCGATCGCGCTGTCGACCGGGCTGGTGATCCGCATCAACAACATGTCCGGCTGGATCATGTGGGTCGTCAACGGCATTTTCGAGGACGTGGGCACCGTGCAGGACGGCATCACCACCATCTCGCAGCCGCGCACGGTGCAGGATCGCGAGGGCGCCATGCCGCGGGAGGTGGTCAACGGCGCGGTGCGCTTCGAGCGCATCCATTTCCATTACGGCAAGCAGGGCGGGGTGATCGCCGGGCTCGACCTGGCCGTGCGGGCCGGCGAGAAGATCGGCGTGGTCGGCCCCTCGGGCGCGGGCAAATCCACCCTGGTCAACGTGCTGTTGCGGCTGTACGACCTGGAATCCGGACGCATCCTGATCGACGACCAGGACGTCGCCCACGTCACCCAGGAAAGCCTGCGCTCGCAGATCGGCGTGGTGACGCAGGACACCTCGCTGCTGCACCGCTCGATCCGCGACAACATCCTGTATGGACGTCCAGACGCCAGCGATGCGCAGATCGCCGCCGCCGTACACAAGGCGCGGGCGGACGAATTCATCCCCACGCTCAGCGACGGCGAAGGCCGCCGCGGCTACGACGCGCTGGTCGGCGAGCGCGGCGTGAAACTCAGCGGTGGCCAGCGCCAGCGCATCGCCATCGCCCGCGTGCTGCTGAAGGACGCGCCGATCCTGGTGCTGGACGAAGCCACCTCGGCGCTGGATTCCGAGGCGGAGGCGGCCATCCAGGACAGCCTCGACATTCTGATGCAGGGAAAAACCGTGATCGCCATCGCCCACCGCCTGTCCACCATCGCCCGCATGGACCGGCTGGTGGTGCTGGACAAGGGCGTGATCGTGGAGAGCGGCACGCATGCCGAACTGATCGCGCGCGATGGGCTGTATGCGCGGTTGTGGAAACGGCAGACCGGCGGGTTCGTGGCGGCGGAGGATGCACCGGGGTGAGGAACAAATCCGCGTGGCAGGCGGGCGATGGCGTCTGTCATGCCACAATACCGACCATCGTCATCCCGCACTTTCGAGTTTCATGACCGTCTCCAATGATGCATTCCGGCGCTTCCAGGAGGAACTCGCCGCCATCGATCGCAAGGAGCACCTTCCCGCTGATGTACCCGTCGCCAACCAGCGACTCGCCAACGCAAGGGCGGATTTTCTGTCCCTGCGCAAACGCTATGGCCTGACCGTGGCCGACGTGGTGGCGTTCTTTCCCGAGGAGGAGGGCATCGCGTATCTGCAGCAATTGATTGTCGCCAGCGAGGCCAAGCCGGTGCGGCGCAGGAAGTCTTCGGCGGCGGATTGAGGTTGGGGTGTGCTGAAGAGCGGGCCCCCTTCCGCCTTCGGCACCTTCCCCCGCAAGCGGGGGAAGGAAGCGATCGGACTCCTCGAAATGGCCAGTTTCCTTCCCCCGCTTGCGGGGGAAGGTGCCCGACAGGGCGGAAGGGGGCGCTCCTCAAAGCCGAATAAAAATCGCATCGATGCGCCCGCACTTTGCGACTGCAATACTCCTGAACGTCCAGCGCCCCTCGGCCGACGCACAACCCAACCCGCATCGCCCCAAGCCAACCACCACGGAGCTATCCCATGGCAGAAAACAAGCGCCCCATCGTCACCGGACTGTGCGCGTTCGGCATGTCGGGCCGGATGTTCCAGGCGCCATTCCTGCATGCGATGGACGAGTTCTCGCTGCACGCCGTGGTGGAACGCCATGCAAAGCGCGTGGCGAACACGTATCCCGCTATCCGCTCGCACGATTCGGTCGAAGCGATGCTGGCGGACCCGGCCATCGAGCTGGTCGTGGTGAACACGCCGAACGTGGACCATTTCGAGCACGTACGACTGGCGCTGCTGGCGGGCAAGCACGTGGTGGTGGAGAAGCCTTTCTCGGTGACGTCGGCGCAGGCTGCCGAGATGGTGGAGTTGGCCGCCCGACAGGATCGCAAGCTGGTCGCGTTCCAGAATCGCCGCTGGGACAGTGATTTTCTCGCCGTGCAGCAGGTGATTGCCGAGGGACTGCTGGGGCAGCTGATCGAGGCGGAATTCCATTACGACCGCTACGAAAAGAACCTCAGCGCCAAGGCGCACAAGGAGGTCGATCAGCTGGGCACGGGCGTCATCTATGACCTTGGCCCGCATCTGATCGACCAGGCGATCTGCCTGTTCGGCAAGCCGGAGCGTGTTTTCGCGGTGCTTCGCACCCACCGGCCCGGCTCGGTGGTCAACGATTATTTCGACCTGACGCTGCTGTACGGCGCGTTCACCGTGCGGCTGAAGAGCAGCCTGCTGGCGCTGGAGCCGGTGCCGGGATTCGTGGTGCATGGCGCGGAGGGATCGTTCCTGAAATCCCGCGCCGACGTGCAGGCCGACATGCTCGATCGGGGCATTTCGCCCAACGTCGCCGACTGGGGACAGGAACCGGTGGCGGAGCATGGCGTTCTGCACACCTGCGTGGATGGCCGCGACGAACGCCGCCACTTTCCCTCGCCGGCAGGCAACTATCAGGCGTTCTTCGCCGGCGTCTGTCGCCATGTGCGCGAAGGTGCGCCTTCGCCGGTGGCGCTGGCCGACACCTTGCTGAACGTGCGCATCATCGAAGCCGCGCTGGAGAGCAGCCGGACGCAGAGCGTGGTCGCGCTCAGCTAGTTTCCGGGCAGCCGTGGATGAGGTCGCGCGGTTTCCACCCGCGCCACCGCATGCTGCGGAGGTTGCCGCGCGCACTGCGTCGCGGAAGGGCCTGGGTTATTCTTGGCAACCCCGGCGGCTCGTTTCGATGCAAGCCGCTCGTCCATGGCCATGGGCGCAAACCGTTTCCGACCTCAAGGACTATCGATGACCATCAATGTCACCTTCACCACCAACCGCGGCCCGATCCACCTGCGGCTGCACGACGACAAGGCGCCGGTCACCGTGGCCAGTTTCGTGAACCTGGCCAGGCGTGGTTATTACGACGGCCTGTCGTTCCATCGCGTGATCGCCGATTTCATGATCCAGGGCGGTTGCCCCGAAGGCAGTGGCCGCGGCGGCCCGGGCTACAAGTTCGAGGACGAGTTCAACCCGTCGCTGCGCCACGACAAGCCCGGCGTGCTGTCGATGGCCAATGCCGGCCCGCGCACCAATGGCAGCCAGTTCTTCATCACCCATGGCGCCACGCCGTGGCTGGACGGCAAGCACACCGTGTTCGGCGAAGTGCTGGGCGAGGAAGACGAGAAAGTGGTCAACGCCGTGCAGCAGGGCGATGTGATCGAGAAGGTGGAAGTGTCCGGCGACGTCGATGCGCTGCTGGCGGCACAGTCCGAGCGCGTGGCCGAATGGAACGCGGTGCTCGACCAGCGCGGCTGAGTCATCCGTCCCGTATGCAAAAACCGCCGGTGTCGAGCCGGCGGTTTTTTTTATGGCGAGGTGAATGGGGCGGCCATGACATGGTTGGGGCAGCGGCCTATGATCGAGCGGTTCCATGTATGCGCCTTTCCTCGACTGACAGTGCACAAGGAGAACGACCATGTCATTGCTCAATGATCTGCTGGGTGGCCAGGGACAACAGGCGGGAGCCGGTTCGCTGATTTCGGTGGCAGGACAATTGATCGAGCGCGCCGGCGGCGTGCAGGGCTTGATCGCCATGCTGCAGCAACACGGACTCGGCGATGCGGTGCAGTCGTGGGTGGGCACTGGTTCGAACCAGTCGGTCTCGGGTGACCAGTTGGGCCAGGCCTTGCAGAAGGGCGGCCTGGGCTCGCTTCTGCAGGAAGCGGCAGGCAAGTTGGGGGTCGATCAGGGCCAGTTGCTCGGCCAGCTTTCGCAGGTGTTGCCGGGCGCCGTTGATCACCTGACGCCTGGCGGCCAGGTGGCTGCGCCCGGAGCGGGCGGCGGTTTCAACCTGGGCGCGCTCGAGGGTCTGGCCGGCAAGTTGCTGGGTTGAGTGGAGGCCCGGCGGGGTGAAGACTCCGCCGGGCGCATGGTCAGGTCGTTTTGCGCTTGACCAGGTGGTACAGCAACAGCAACACGATGGCGCCGATCACCGAGGCGATGAAGCCGGCGGTTTGTCCTTCCTGATACCAGCCAAAGTTCTGGCCGACCCATGTCGCCAGCAGCGAGCCGGCGATGCCGATGATGGCGGTGATGATGAAGCCGCCCGGGTCCTTGCCCGGCATCAGCAGTTTGGCCACCAGGCCGACGATCAAACCAATCACGAATACCCATAGCCAATGCATGCGCGTCTCCTTCGGTCGTGAGGTTGCGGTGCCCGCGGTGCGGACCTTCGTATCATGCCCCCGTTCCGACGGGCAGCACAGCAGGCATCGCGGGCGGATACCCGCGGCCTCGGCGATGGAGAGGCTGGCGTGCGGGTGCGGCCGCGTTTCCAGCGCGCATCCGGTGCCGTGGTAAAATCCCCGCCTTTGTTCACCTTGCACGGGTGAAGGCCATGCCGCGGCGCGCATCGTATGCGCGTGTTTCCGGCGGGTAGCTGAGAAATCGCCACTGAAGTCGCACCAAACCAAGCCAACCGTTGAACATCCCCACGTAGGAGTCACCGCTCATGAAAGCCCCCGTTCGAGTTGCCATCACTGGCGCTGCCGGCCAGATCGGCTACGCGCTGCTTTTCCGCATTGCCGCTGGCGACATGCTGGGCAAGGACCAGCCGGTCATCCTGCACCTGCTGGAAATCACCCCGGCGCTGCCCGCGCTGCAGGGCGTGGTGATGGAACTGAACGATTGCGCGTTCCCCACGCTGGCTGGCGTCGTGGCCACGGATGACCTGAACGTGGCCTTCAAGGATGTCGATTACGCGCTGCTGGTTGGCGCGCGTCCGCGCGGCCCCGGCATGGAGCGCAAGGATCTGCTGGAAGCGAACGGCGCCATCTTCGGGCCGCAGGGCAAGGCGTTGAACGACCATGCCAAGCGCGACGTGAAGGTGCTGGTGGTGGGCAACCCGGCCAACACCAACGCGCTGATCGCGCAGCAGAATGCGCCGGATCTGGATCCGAAGTGCTTCACCGCGATGGTGCGCCTGGACCACAACCGCGCGCTGAGCCTGCTGGCCGAGAAAACCGGCAAGCACAACACCGACGTCAAGCACATGACGATCTGGGGCAACCACAGTTCCACCCAGTTCCCCGACCTGTCGCACGTCACCGTCGACGGCAAGCCGGCGCTGGAGCTGGTCGACCAG